>JAFEFK010000895.1 GCA_018240625.1 Pseudomonadota bacterium | reverse complement strand
GAGGCCGTATCTCTCGTGCACGTCGTTGCCGACTGCCATCACCTCCTGAAACTGCGCGCGTCCAGCCGCGGCATCACCATTCATGAAGTGTTCGAACAGGGCATGCCACGAATCTGGGGCGACGAGCGCGCCGCGCGCCAGATCGTTCTCAATCTCTTGTCGAATTCGATCAAGTTCACGCCGCAGGGCGGTGAGATCTGGTTGAAAGTCGGATGGACTGCCTCCGGCGGTCAATACATGAGCGTCAAGGATAACGGCTCCGGAATCCCGGAAGATGAAATCCCGATCGTGCTCGCGTCGTTCGGCCAGGGCTCGAATTCGATCAAATCCGCCGAGCAAGGCGCAGGTCTCGGACTTCCGATCGCGAAGAGCCTGATCGACATGCACGGCGGCACGTTTACGCTGCGGTCCAAGCTGCGGATCGGCACCGAGGTCATTATCACCTTCCCGCCCGAGCGCGTGATGTCCGCTCTCGCGCCCATGGCGGAGGAAGCTCCACCACTTCAGCCCGAACGAACTGCCGATGTAACAGCGGAGGAGAGACGCCGTCCGCGGAACAAACCGATCATGAATGCTGGCACCGGCCTTTAGAGCATGATCCTGAAAAGTGGAGACCGGTTTTCAGGATAGATCATGCCCGATCAAATGGATAAGGCCGAGGCTTGCGAAAACAAACGAATGACCATCATAGTCTTGAATGAGCAGCGAAACACCGTGCATTGCAGTTTGCATGATCGATCCCAAAACCAGCCTCTGTTATGGCTGCGGTCGCACGCTTCCCGAAATCGCAAGATGGCACCGGATCGCAAGCGCAGAACGGCTTGCGATCATGGCAACGCTTCCGGCGCGCATGGAAAAAGCAGGTTTGCCGCAAATGGCGGCGCGTGTGAAAACCGCACCATAGCCGAAAACACGGCAGGTGTGCTGTGAGCCGTATCCTGCTGGTTTTTATGATGCTGGCGGCAACAGCGGGAGCGGTTGTCGCCTACGGCGATCCCGCACGAATTTCGGCGGCCGGCGGCATGGTCTCACATATGCTGCGCAAAGCCAGTGCCGGACCTGCGCGCAGCGTGCAGATCCCCCGCGCCCAGAATGGGGAATTTACGCTGCATGCAAGAATTAACGGCGTGAACACGCCGATGGTCATCGACACCGGAGCAACATCCGTCGTACTCACCTATGAAACCGCGAAGGCAGCCGGCCTGCCGCTGGAATTGCTGGATTACGATGTCGATGTCGAGACCGCTGGTGGACATGCGCGCGCCGCGCGGCTGACGCTCGATCGCCTGGCCATCGGAAAACTCGTCGAGCGCTCCGTACCTGCCCTCGTCGTTCCGCGCGGCCAGATGAAAACCAACCTGCTGGGAATGAGCTTCCTCAACCGGCTCGAAAGTTGGGAGGTCCGAGCAGACCGGCTGATGCTTCACGGCTATCCCTGACATCCGATCGCAATACGCCACGGCACGCAGATATGAGACGGCGTGTTATGCCGCGATCGATTGCGCCGCAGGCTCTTCGACCAGCGCAATCGCATCTCGCAGAACATCGATACCGGCGCCAACCTTCACGCCGTTCTCGGCGAGATGACGCCGAAACGCTCGCGCACCCGGCACACCATGAAAAGCGCCGACCAAATGCCGGGTGATGGAATGCAGTCGTGTGCCGCCGGCCAATTGATCCTCAATGTAAGGACTCATCGATTTAAGCGCGAGTTTCATCGCCGCATGCGGCGGGGCTTCGCCAAACAGCTCAGGATCAACTCCGAGTAACCGCCAAGGCGCCTGATAGGCGGCGCGTCCCAGCATGACTCCGTCGACGTGCTCCAGATGCAGCTTTGCTTCAGCAAGGTTGCCGATGCCACCATTGATGATGATGGGCGTGCCCGGAAGCGACGCCTTCAACCGGTAGACCCTGCCGTAATCCAGCGGCGGAATCTCCCGGTTCTCTTTCGGCGACAGACCGTTGAGCCACGCTTTTCGCGCGTGAACGACAAGAGCGTCGGCGCCAGCCGCCACGACCTCGCGCGCGAACGTATCGAGCGCGCTCTCTGAATCCTGATCGTCGATCCCGATCCGGCATTTGACCGTAACCGGAACGGTCACCGCGCGTTTCATCGCATGGACACCTGCGGCAACGAGGGCCGGTTCGGCCATCAGGCACGCGCCGAATCTGCCATCCTTCACCCGGTCCGACGGACAACCGACATTGAGATTGATCTCGTCGTAGCCGAAATCCTCGCCGATCTTGGCGGCAGTCGCGAGATCGGCGGGATTCGACCCGCCAAGCTGCAACGCCACCGGATGCTCGCTCGCGTCAAAGCCAAGCAGACGCGCACGGTCGCCATGGATCACTGCGCCGGTTGTCACCATTTCTGTATAAAGCCGCGCACGACGCGTGAGGTGCCGATGGAACACCCGGCAGTGCCGGTCGGTCCAGTCCATCATCGGGGCGATACAGAATTCTCTAGCCATATCAATCGCTTATTTGAGTCATGATTTGGAACGCGGCGATGGGGTCTATCCCTCGCAGCAATATGTCAATCTAATGTACGGTCCGAGCATGCCCAAGTGACCGCAAATCGCTGAACGCTTCATGATTGCCTATCTGAAGGGTGTTCGCTTTTACAATGACGTGCTCAGAGACAAAGCACCAAAAGCCGAACTCGTCAAAATCCTGACAAAAAATACGACCGCCAAGAACGCCGCGCTGTATGAAGATGGTCTATCCCGGGCTAAACCCCAATGGCACGAGGGCGCGGAGAGATAGAGCGCCGATTCTTTTTCACCCGTCTGACCGAGCCAGCACACTTATATTTTTTGCCCGCAGCAGCCGCTTGGTTCAGATCGGGCCGATGTCCGGCACATACATGACGACGTGATTGGTACGTCGGTGAAAGCCATCGCGGATGCAAGCTTTCGCTTGACCACCGCCAGTTCGTCGACATCTCCGCGTTGCTGTAGACATTCCGCCAGCCCGTGAAGCGCCCAGACATTGTCCGGGTGCTGGGCGCAACGCTGAACCCGGCCGCTCAAGCCAAGATCGTCGCGGTAGACATCCTCGGCCTCCTCATAGTGACCCTGCTCGGCAAGCAGCGCCGCCAGCGCATGCCGCGGCGGATGCATCCAGGCCCAGGGTTCGATGTACTCCAGATTGTCATCCCGATCGACCGCCTCGCGCAGATGGGCATAGGCGGCTTCATGGTTGCCCTTGTGGTATTCCAGTTCGCCGTCCAGCATCCTCTCACCGACCGCCAGGATGCTGAGAGCGGTGTTATTGAAGACTTTGCGGTTCGCCGGGATGCGCTTCAGACTCTCATGAAACAGCGCACGCTCGCGGTCGGCATCCTCGAACCGCTTAAGCGATGCGTGAGCCACGCCTTTCGCATAGTGATGCATCGCGGTCGAAACCGGATAGAGCTCGGGGTCGTCCGGCAGCGAAGCGTCGATGATGTCCTGCCACCGGCCGAAGCGCACCATCACATGAGCGCTCATCGAATAGTAGCCTTCGAGGCTGGTTGAGAATTTCGGACGTTCCTTCACGCTGAGAACGTCCTTCGTCAGCATGCCACGTAATTTATTCGCAGCGCCGATCGAATCCTCATACCTGCCCATGAACATGCACGTATGCATCATCAGAAGGAGGTCGTGTGCGCATGCCGTCGTGTACGGCGTAAGCGAGCCTGCGTAAGCGAGATAGATGTCATTTGCGGCTATCGCCCGTTCACTGGCAATCTTCGCCTGCTGATATTCACCACACAGGACATGGACATGCCCTGGCATGTGGTTCATGTGTCCGGCGTCAGGACACAGCGTCGCAAGAACTGCTGCCGAGGCCTTGGCGCGCTCGGGTTCGTTCGACATCTCAAGAATATGAATATGCAGATGCGGCAGCGCCGGATGAGGTTTCAGACCATTCTGATCCGCTGCGGTGATCGCCCGCTCGCAAACATCAAGGGCTTCGAGGGCGTCTGAATTTGCCGCCGGCACTCCGGTCTTGATATCCCACAACCGCCTCGGCGTCCGCATGATCAGGGCTTCGACGAAGAGCGCCGCGACATCGCGATCGTCCCGATATCGATGGTAGAGCCTGCGCAAGGCCGCAGCGTAATCGTCATCCCAACGATCGTAGTCTTCGGGCTGAACTGCATGCGGCTTCTGAACACGATAGCTGAGCGTTTCAACCAGCCGGTTTTCAAGCTCCGTCGCCCGGTGCGCGAAACTCCGTGCCTTGTCGATATGCTCACAGGCCAGCCTCGTCGCGGTGTTGGCCTCTTCTTCGCCGTGGTCGCGCCATGTCATGTTGTAAAAAGGCCCTGCCCCGTAAGCGACGCCCCAATGCGCCATGACGCATTCGGGATCGGATTCGAGCGCTCTCCGAAAGCATTTGACGCCTTCGCCCTTGTTGAAGGCAAAGCACCAGTTCAATCCCATATCGAACCAGCGTTGTGCGTCGGGCGAACTTGTCGAGACCGTTCTGGAATATGCGCCAAGGTTGAAACGATCCATCAGCAACTCCAATACGCGTACTTATGACGGGGCCGCATCAGTCAGTCAGCCGGCCCTTGGGTGGGCGAGCGCGCAGATCCTGATCTTCGCCCCAGCGGCGCACAGTGCCGACATCGATCTCGAACAGATCCAGCATCCGCCCGACCGTATGATCCACCATGTCCTCGATCGTGTCCGGCTTCGCATAGAATGCGGGAACTGGCGGCGCAATGATGGCGCCCATATCGGACAGCGCGGCCATCGATCTGAGGTGACCGCCGTGCAGCGGGGTTTCCCGCACCATCAGGACCAGCCGCCGCCGCTCCTTGAGCGTGACGTCCGCAGCCCGCGTCAATAGCGTGCTGGTCGCGCCGCTTGCGATTTCGGACATCGAGCGGATCGAGCACGGCGCAACGATCATGCCGGCGGTGCGAAATCCGCCGCTCGCGATCGCGGCTGCCATATCGTCGATACCGTAAGCCGTATGCGCAGCGGCCTTGACGTCCGCGATCTTGACCTTGGTCTCGTAGGCAAACGTCAATTCAGCGGCCTTGGACATCACGAGATGCGTCTCGACGCCGGAATTGCGCAGCAGTTGCAGGATACGCAGACCGTAGATGACGCCGGATGCGCCGGAAATGCCGACGATCAACCGGCGCTGGGCTGGAACTGATGCTGCCTTCACGTTGAGCTCCCGCACCGGTCGGCTTTGTCTAAAGACGGGTTGTCCGACGCCTCGCAAACGGACGACCCCCTGCCTATCATCTCCTGCAGCAGCGATGCGTATCTTTTCATTATGTCTAGACAATTGATTTATGTCTAGACATACTCCCGGTCAGGTGGGACGCGATATGAATGACGCAGTGCTCTCGTTCAGCGGCATCCGGCAGGAGTTTCCTGCGCCGGGAAGCGACGTCGGAATCCGGGTCATCGACGGCATCGATCTGGACGTCGGCCATGGGCGCTTCGTCGCGGTGATCGGCCCCAGCGGCTGCGGCAAGAGCACGCTGCTGCAGATGGCCGCCGGACTTCTGATGCCGACCCGCGGCACGGTGCATCACCGCGGCCGCGCGATTGCCACCATTAATCGTGAAGTCGGTTTCGTGCCGCAGCAGGCCCAGTTGTTTCCCTGGAAGACGCTGGCTCAAAACGTCGAGCTTCCGCTGCTGCTGCGCGGCGTTGGTGCGGACGAGCGCCGCGAGCGCGTTGCTGCGGCGCTCGATGCCGTCGGCCTGTCGGGATTCGATCATTATTTTCCCAGCCAGCTATCGGGCGGCATGCAGAAGCGAGGCTCCATCGCCCGAACCCTGGTATACCGCCCCGACGTGATCTTGATGGACGAGCCTTTCGGCGCGCTCGATGCGCAGACCCGGATGGTGATGCAGAACGACTTGCAGATGTTGTCGCGCGACGCGAGCGCGACGGTGCTGTTTGTTACCCACGACATTACGGAAGCCGTGCTGCTCGCCGACAATGTTGCAATCATGAGCCAGCGCCCGTCCAAGCTGCTGGCCAACATTGCCATTAATCTGCCACGCCCGCGGAACGTCTTCGAGCCGTTCAAGAACCCCGGCTTCGAGGACGCCTATGATGCGGTCTGGACCGTGTTCCGATCCCAGATCGGCATCCGCCAGCAACCCCACTGAAAGCGATCGTCGGCTCATGAACGACCTTGCCACCACAGCCGATCAACCCCTTGCCGGAAAGCCCTCGGCACGACGGTCGCTTGCGAGCAAGGCGGCCAGGGGCCTGATGAGGTTGCTTCCGGGGCTCGCGCTTCTCGGATTCTGGCAATGGGCGTCGGGACGCTGGATCATGGAGACTTATGTCAGCAAGCCGACCGCGGTGGCGGCGCGGCTTTATGAGCTGTTCGCGTCCGGCGAGATCTATCCGCATCTCTGGACGACGGGTCAGGAACTGGTGCTGGGTTATGTCATCGGCGTCGCCGGCGGAATTATCGGCGGCTATATGCTCGGCCGCTCGCCGCGGATCGCCAGTATCTTCGAACCCTATGTCATGGCGTTCTACGGCATTCCCAAGATCGCGCTGGCGCCGCTGTTCATCATCTGGTTCGGCATCGGCATCGGATCGAAGATCGCGCTCGCCGCGATCATGGTTTTCTTCCTCGTGTTTTATAACGTCTATACCGGCGTTCGCAGCGTTGATCGCGAATTGGCGAACCTCACCCTGGTGATGGGCGCCAACCAGCGCCAACTCACCTATCACGTCTATTTCCCGGCGGCTGCGCCTTACGTCCTGCTCGGCATGCGGATGGCCGTGCCCTATAGCGTGATCGGCGTGATCGTCGGCGAGTTCACGTCCTCGATCCAGGGGCTCGGTCTCTTCATTCGTGAAGCATCTGCGACCTACGACCCCGCCGGCGTGTTCGCGGGCATCGTTATTCTGCTCGTCTTTGTAGCCATCGCCAATTTCCTGGCCGGACGGCTGGAGCGGCGATTGCTCCGCTGGAAAACGCTGACCGTAGCCGCTCCGAACGACATCTAGATCGACGATCCGAAACAGGAGGACAGCATGCGTTCCATCTCCGGTCTGACTCGTGCGGCGGTGTTTGCCGCGACATTGCTTCTGGTTCCGACACTGGCGCATGCGCAGCAGACCGTGCGCATCGCTCAAGGCTTCCCCGCGTTGAGTTTCCTGCCGATCTGGGCGGCCCGCGCGCTCGATACGTTTCCGGCGGCAGGCATTCAGGCCACCATCGTCCAGCCCGGCGGTGATCCGGCAGCGCTTGCCGCTCTCGACGCCGGCGACGTAGATCTCGCCGCCGTCGGAACGGAATCGGCGTTACGCGCCATCGGCAAGGGTCAGCCGTTCGAGATCGTCTACAACCTGATGTCGAAGGTGACGCTGGAACTCGTGGTCTCGAAATCATTCCTCGAAAAAGCCGGCGTCAAGCCGGCCGATCCGCTGGAAAAACGCATTGCGGCCCTGAAAGGCGCCACGATCGGCGTCGGCGCCATCGGCGGCACCCAGGAAACAGCGACGCGCTGGCTCGCGGAAAAGGGCGGCCTCGATCCCAAGGCGGATATCAAGATTGCGCAGGTCGGCAGCCCGCCCGCGCTGCAGGCGGCGCTCGAACAAAAACGCATCGACGCCTTCATGCTCTCGCCCCCGGCGGGTTACATAGCAACCAAAGCCGGCGATGGGGTGATCCTGGTTTCACTTGGCGACGAATTTCCGTTGTTGGCCAACCAGCCCTACCTCGTGATGGTCGCCAAGAAGCCGATCGACGACAAGACCTCGGGTTTGATCGTCAAAGCCGTGGGGGCAATGCAGGCGGCAAGCGCAACCCTTGTCAAAGACCCCGAGCCGAACGCGATGAAAATCCAGAAGCAGTTCTTCGCGAAGGCCGATCCCGCCGCCATTGTTTCAGCTGTCAAGGCGCTCAACAGCGGGATCGCCGGCGGCGGCGCGCTAGACGTCGAGGCGGTCCGCAATCAACTGCAGTTCTCCAAGGAGGTCGGCACCAAATACGACAAGGAATTCGACGCGGCAACGTCACAGAACGACGTGTGGACCAACAGCTTCGTCGAGAAGGCCGGCAAAAAGTAGATCGCGCAGACCGATCCACGCCGCCGATCAAGCGGTCGGCGTGAACCGGGCGATCAGATCGTAGAGCCGGCCGGGATGGATGAGCCGCACCGCGGTGATCGGCTCACCGTTGCGCCACGTCTGCCGTTCGATCACAAGGCACGCCGCGCCCGGTTCAATACCCAGCTCTGCGGCGACGTCGTTGTCCGCATTGCAGGCGGTGATGCGGTGCTCGGCCTCGGTCCAGGGGACGTGACCGACAAGCCAGGTGTTCGGCGGTGTGATCGAAAAATCCTGCTTGAGCACATCGGGCACCGCTTGAACGCTGATCAGCCGGTCCTCGATCGCGAACGGCTGCTCTTCCGCTTCATGACGGCAGCGCAACGCCAGCACGGTTGCACGGCCGCCGATACCGAGCCGGATGCGGTCCTGTGCCGTGGCGTTACGCTTTTGCAAATCGAGCAACCGATAGCCGTAGCGTTCGCCGCGCTTTTCAATCTCCGCCTTCAGGTCGGGAATCTGCAGAATGGCGGATTGCACCCGCGGCCGCGACACAAAGCTGCCCGCCCTGCGCCGGCGCACCACCAGACCAGCGTCGGCGAGCGTCGACAACACCTTGTTCACGGTCATCCGGGAACAGGAATAAGTCTCCATCAATTCGTGCTCGAACGGCACCCGATGCCCGGGCGGCCACGCACCAGACATGATCTTGGTCTCGAGGTCGTTGCGAATCCGCTGATAAAGCGCCGCGCCCGGCACGCCCCGTTTCGCTTCCAGTCTCATGCGCCGAGCAGCCCCTGTAGTACTTGCCGAAAGCGCCGTGCGATCGCGTCACTCGCACGATGACGGCCGCCGCGCACGACATTGCGGCCGCGTGCCCAGACGCAATCCACCGGCGAGCGGCTTGTCGCAAAGATCCAGCTATCGAGTATCGCATCGCCAGACCGGCCGGCAAGCGCAACGTGTTCGGGATCGAGGCTGACGATATCCGCAAACCCGCCTTCGACAAGACCCGGGGAAGCGACGCCAAGCGCCTGCGATCCGCCGGTCACCGCACCTTCGAACAATGTTCGGCCGGTGGAGGCCGCCGATCCCGCGAGGACATTGCGCGCCCGATGCGCCAGCCGCTGCGAATATTCCAGCTGACGGAGTTCGTCGCTGACACCGATCAGTACGTTGGAATCCGAACCGACGCCGAATGCGCCGCCATGATCACAGAATTCCGCGGCGCTGAACGTGCCGTCGCCCAGGTTGGCCTCGGTCACCGGGCACAGTCCGGCGACGGCGCCGCTTCGCGCCAGACGTGCGACTTCATCGGGCGTTGCGTGCGTGGCATGAATGAGACACCAGCGGCGATCGATCTCCACATGGTTGAAGAGCCATTGCAACGGCCGTTGACCGCTCCATTGCATGCAGTCATCGACCTCGCGGGTCTGCTCGGCGATATGCATGTGAACGGGGCATTCGTCGTCCAACTGCAGAAGCGCCGCAAGTTCGTCCGGCGTCACTGCGCGCAAGGAATGCGGAGCAAACCCGAGAATTGCGCCCTGCTGGCCGGCGATGGCGCGCCTGCAAGCTGCCATCAGTTTCGAAAATCCGTCGATGCTGTTGATGAAACGGCGCTGGTTTTGCTCGGACGCGCGGCCGCCGAATCCCGCATGGGCATAGAACACCGGCAGCAGGGTGAGTCCGATGCCGGTGGTTTGCGCCGATGACGCGACGCGCTCGGCCAGTTCGCCGATGTTGTCATAACGCGCGCCCGACGCATCGTGATGGATGTAATGGAATTCGCCGACGCGAGTGAACCCGGCTTCCAGCATCTCGACATAGGCCTGCGCCGCCACCGCCTCGATATCATCGGCGGTCATGCGCCCGACGAAGCGGTACATCACCTCGCGCCAGGTCCAGAAACTGTCCGATGCGCCGCCCCTGATTTCCGCGAGCCCCGCCATGCCGCGCTGGAACGCATGGCTGTGCAGATTGGGCATTCCGGGAAGCCCGATCCGATGACGCTCATCACCGGGAGCCGGCGAAACGTTCGTCTCGACGCTCGCAAATCGGCCGCCATCGATCGCCAGCCTGACATTGCGCGCCCAGCCTTGCGGCAGCAGCGCTTCATCGAAGAACAGTCCGGCCACCCTCTTCTCCCAATCCCGCGCGAAGCTCTGGACAGCCTCGGACGGCTATAATATGTATAGACAAATAAACGCACTTGCCAAGCGTTCCCTGCAGTAAAGCGGCGCATGCCTCATGACCCTCGTCGACCATATCTGGCACCGGTGTCGTCTTGCTACGCTTTCGCCCTCGCGCCAGGGTCTCGGTCTGATCGATGACGGCCTGATCGCCGCCCGTGACGGCCGTATCGTGTATGCCGGCCCTGCCGCCGATGCGCCATCGGAGATCGATGCAAAGCAGCGAACCGATTGCGACGGCCGCTGGATCACGCCCGGTCTGATCGACTGCCACACGCATCTGGTTTACGGAGGCAACCGCGCGCAGGAATTCGAGCAGCGTCTGGCCGGTGCAAGCTACGAGGAAATCGCGCGCGCAGGCGGCGGTATCGTCTCGACGGTGAAGGCGACACGCCAGGCGAGCACCGAGGAACTGATGTCGGCGGCGCTGCCCCGGCTCGATGCGCTGATCGCCGAAGGCGTGACCACCATTGAGATCAAGTCCGGCTATGGTCTCGAACTCGAGACCGAACGCCGGCAGTTGCGGGCCGCGCGTGGCCTCCCAGACCAGCGCGACATTTCCGTTCGCACGACTTTTCTCGGCGCCCACGCTCTCCCTCCGGAGATGGCCGGCAACAAATCCGGCTATATCGATACGGTTTGCGATACGATGCTGCCCGCGATCGCCGCCGACCAGCTTGCCGATGCCGTCGACGCCTTCTGCGAAGGCATTGCGTTTTCGGTGGAGCAGACCGCACAGGTCTTCGCAAAGGCCAAATCGCTCGGCCTTCCGGTTCGCCTGCATGCCGACCAGTTGTCGAACCTGCATGGCGCGGCGCTCGCGGCCCGTTTCGGCGCGCTATCGGCCGACCATCTCGAATATACCGATGACGACGGCATCGCAGCCATGGCCCGCGCCGGCACCGTCGCGGTTGTTTTGCCGGGCGCCTTCTATTTCATCCGCGAGCACCAGATGCCGCCGATCGAGGCGATGCGCCGTCACGGGGTGGCTATCGCGCTTGCGACCGACAGCAATCCGGGCACATCGCCGCTGACCTCGTTGCTGCTCACGATGAACATGGGCGCGACCTTGTTCCGTCTCACCGTCGACGAATGCCTTGCCGCGGTAACGCGCGAGGCCGCGCGCGCGCTCGGCCTGTTCGATCAGGTCGGAAGCCTGGATGCGGGCAAATCCTGCGATCTCGCAATCTGGAATATCGAGCGGCCTGCCGAACTGGTCTACCGAATTGGGTTCAATCCGCTTTACGCCCGGGTGTGGCGAGGTATCTCCCGTCCTCCCGTGCCCCGCAACCGAGATCATTGCCGCCAAGGAATTATGACATGACTCGCATCGACAATGCCCGCGTGATCCGTGCGGCACACGGCAATACGTTGACCGCAAAATCCTGGCTCACCGAAGCGCCGATGCGCATGCTGATGAACAATCTCGATCCTGACGTCGCCGAAAAGCCGAGCGAGCTCGTGGTCTATGGCGGCATCGGTCGCGCCGCGCGCGACTGGGAAAGCTTTGACCGGATCGTCGCGACACTGAAACGGCTGGAAGGTGACCGGACGCTCCTCGTGCAGTCGGGCAAGCCGGTCGGCGTCTTTCGCACCCATGCCGATGCGCCTCGCGTGCTGATCGCCAACTCGAACCTGGTGCCACACTGGGGCACTTGGGAGCATTTCAATTTGCTCGACCGCAAAGGTCTCATGATGTACGGCCAGATGACGGCCGGTTCCTGGATCTACATCGGCAGCCAGGGCATTATTCAAGGCACTTATGAAACCTTCGTCGAGATGGGCCGGCAGCATTTCGGTGGCGATCTCTCGGGCAAATGGATTTTGACGGCGGGACTTGGCGGCATGGGCGGGGCGCAGCCGCTCGCCGCCGTGATGGCCGGCGCATCGTGCCTCGCCGTCGAATGCCAGCCGTCTCGAATCGAGATGCGGCTGCGCACCCGCTACCTCGACCGTCAGGCCAAGAACCTCGATGAGGCGCTGGCAATCATTGAACAGGCGTGCCGCGACCGGAAGCCGGTTTCAGTCGGATTGCTCGGGAATGCCGCCGAGATATTTCCTGAACTGGTACGGCGCGGCGTGCGGCCCGACGCCGTCACCGACCAGACGTCGGCGCACGATCCCGTCAACGGCTATCTGCCGAAAGGCTGGACGCCCGGCGAATGGGAAGCCCGGCGCGAGACCGACCAGAAAGGCGTCGCAGCGGCGGCGCGGAAGTCGATGGCCGAACACGTCCGCGCCATGCTGGACTTTCACCGCATGGGCATTCCCGTGGTCGATTACGGCAACAATATCCGCCAGATGGCGTTCGAGGAAGGCGTCAAGGACGCCTTCGATTTCCCGGGCTTTGTGCCGGCCTATATCCGGCCGCTGTTCTGCCGCGGCATCGGTCCGTTCCGCTGGGCGGCGCTGTCCGGCGATCCCGAGGATATCTATCGCACCGACGCCAAGGTCAAGGAACTGCTGCCCGACAATGCGCCGCTGCATCACTGGCTCGACATGGCGCGCGAACGCATCGCATTCCAGGGCCTGCCGGCGCGCATCTGCTGGGTCGGCCTCGGCGATCGCCATCGGCTCGGACTTGCCTTCAACGAGATGGTGGCGAACGGCGAATTGAAGGCGCCTGTCGTAATCGGCCGCGACCATCTCGATTCCGGCTCGGTCGCCTCGCCAAACCGCGAGACGGAATCGATGAAGGACGGCTCCGATGCCGTCTCTGATTGGCCGCTGCTCAATGCGCTACTGAACTGTGCGAGCGGCGCCACCTGGGTCTCGCTGCATCATGGCGGCGGCGTCGGCATCGGCTTTTCGCAACACGCCGGCATGGTGATCGTTTGCGACGGCACGCCCGAGGCGGCGGCCCGTCTCGAGCGCGTCCTGTGGAACGATCCGGCGAGCGGCGTGATGCGTCATGCCGACGCCGGTTACGACATCGCAATCGACTGCGCGCGGCAGCACCATCTCGACCTGCCCGGTCTGGCATAAGATTGCCGTGCGGATCATTCGCGCCAGCGACTGCAAGATGACGCCGTGGAAGAACGGCGGCGGCTCGACCACGGAAATCGCGGTCGCGCCGGCCGATGCATCTCTGGATGATTTCGACTGGCGCATCAGCATGGCGGTGGTCGCCTCCGATGGACCGTTCTCCAATTTCCCCGGCATCGACCGCACGCTCGCGGTCGTTAAGGGGAATGGCCTGATACTGACCATCGGCAACCGCGCGCCGGTGACGCTGGCCGATGGAACGGCCCCCATCAGCTTCGCCGGCGATACGCCGACGTCGGCACGCCTGACCGCCGGCGAAATCACTGACCTGAACATCATGACGCGGCATGGCTGCTTCCGGCACCATCTGGTGCGGGTCTCGACGTCGATGTCCTGCGATTTCGGCGATAACCAGATCGCCGTCGTTCTATCGCTCAACGGCACGACCGAAATCATCGCCGGCGAGAACACAGCAACACTCGAACACGGCGACGCGGCTCTTATCGACCGCGCAACAACGACCGATTTTCGGATCGTGCCAGCCACGAGCAATTGCCATCTGATCTGGCTCACGGCCCAATAATCGGTCAGGGCGAATGCTGGCGACCTGCTCTCGCTAACCCGAGATCAGCCCGGACACCCATAGCCCGCAGCGCGCGCCTCGGCATCCCAGCGCAGCATCAAATCGTAATCCCCGACTGCGACCGGAGCGAAGCCTTTCAGGCAAAGCCGATCCCTGAGGTCGGCGCACGCCGCAACGTCACCGAATTTCAACAACGCTGCCTGCAAGGCCAGCACCACATCATCGGGGCAGTCCCTCCCCGCGATCAGGAACGGAATGGGCGCGACATCCGTCGTCGCGACGACCCTTATCTGTGACGCGAGAGCTTGATCGTGCCGCCGCATCAAATCGAGCGCATAGCTATCGAGCGGCCCGATATCGATCTCGCCGGCAAGAACCGCCTCGATCACCCGCCGCGGCGTCGTGAGCGGCCCGATGCTTTCACGGTAGAGGTTGCCGCCCGCTTTCCGCCGATAGCCCAACAGATGGTGACGCAACGCATTGTAGCCCGAATGCGAGTCCGAGACCGTGTAGCCGAGCCGGCCGGCGAACGTCTCCTCCAGCGACTGAAAGCGAGAATTCGCCTTCACGATGAGCCGTGTCGCATAAAGCGCCCGCCCGATGACCGGCCCCTGCGACGGAATCGGAACCGCCACCGGCTTCGGCGGATGATCCGACAGCTTGTAGGGAAAGCCGCACATGAACGCGCAGCCGAGATCGGGGCGCGACCACAACGCCGCCAGCGGCGCAGGAAAAGCGTGATCGATTATATTCAGGTCGACACCGCTCGCCTCCGCCAGCCACGCAAACAAGTCCCTCCACGCAAACGCCGCGCCGGGATTGACCGAATACATCCGCGCGTTTGCGAGGTAAGGCATGGTTCAACTCATGCGAAGCGCAGCCGCTGTCCGAGACCGAGCCGTTTCGATTTCTCCAGCATGGCATGTCCGAGCGCGATATCCGACAGGGACAGGCCGCGGTGCCAGAACAGATTGGTCTCGGCGTCGCTTTCCCGCCCCGGCTTCAAACCCGCTACGATCTGCCCGAGTTCGGCGTGCAAGGTCTTTTCCGACAGCTTGCCTGCCTCGACGTGCGCGCGCAGGCTGCCGAACTTGCCGCCCTTGCACTGACCCCAGTCGTCAACGACCAGTTTCGTCATGATGTCGGTGAGCGAGAGCTCGATCGCGCTCATGGTGCCATAGGGAACGACGAAGGCCCCTTTCTTAATCCAGGACGTTTTCAACATCGGCGTCGGCTTGTCGAGCCGCGATGCTTCCACAACGATATCGGCGCCTTCGATGCAACTCTGCCAATCGCTCGTTGCAATGACTTTCTTGCCGAGATCGCGGCTCAATCGCTCCGCAAAGCTGTTACGGCTTTCCTCGCGACGCGAATGCACGCGGATTTCGTCGAAGTCGAACAGGTGATTGAGCAGCCGCACGTTCCAGTAGGCCGTCCCTCGCGCGCCAACATGACCGAGTATTTTGGAATTCTTCCGCGCCAGATGCTTGGCGCCGATGGCGGTCACTGCGCCGGTGCGCATGTCGGTGATGCCGCTCGCATCAAGGATCGCTTTGGGCGCTCCGGTTCGCGGATCGAACAGGGCGAGGATCGCGAGTTCGGACGGAAAACCGAGCTTGTAGTTATCGACGAAGTCACCGACGATCTTCACGCCCGCGCTGTCGATCGGTTCCTTGATCGCGCCGCGCAGCACGTTGAAATGGCCGTTGGCGACACCCGGTTCGAGATGCATGCGCGGTTCGATCACCGTCTCGCCCCGGCCCTGGCTGGCAAGGCTCGCCTCGATCGCCGACAGGATTTCGTCGTCGGTGATCTTCAGTTCTTCGATATCGAGACGGTTCAGATAGGTGATGTAGATCGGCGGCAAGGAACCTCCTCGCCGGCGGCCGCGGTCGGTCGTCGGCACTGCAATTCAATATGTCTATACATTATTGCAGGGGCTGAGGAAGTCAACAATCCAGCATCAGCCGGGCAATCCCAGCGGGAGCGTCGCGGACAAACCGGTACGTTTGGCTTGCTCGATCGCGATATCGTAACCGGCGTCTGCATGTCGCAGCACACCAATCCCCGGATCGCCATCCAGAACCCGCTTGAGCCGTTCGGCAGTCGCCGGATTGCCGTCCGCGACGATGGTGACCCCTGCGCTGACGCCACGCCCGCCAAGACCATGAACCGCGACGAGATCGGCGCCGGACGAGCAGTTGAGCAGCGCATTCAGGATCGGCCAGTCCGCGATGGCATCCGAGCCGTCCTTCATGTTCTCGGTCTCTCGATGCGGAAGCGCGGCGGAGCCGGAGTCCAGATGATCGCGGGTAAACGCGATAGGCGCGGAAGTCCTGCCGCTCGCCACCGCGTCGTTGACCAGCAACGCCAGACGGCTGCGCTCGCCATAGCCGAGCCAGCCGATCCGCGCCGGAAGTCCTGTGAACTTGACATGTTCGCGCGCCTTTTCGATCCATGACGCAATCGGATGGTTGGACGAAAAGGTGTCGAGGATCATGTCGTCGATGGTGTAGATGTCCTTCGGATCGCCGGAGACTGCGATCCAGCGGAACGGACCTATGCCCTCGCAGAACAGCGGACGGATATAGAGATCGACGAAGGAACGCATGCGGAACGCATCGTCGACACCGGCGGCCTTCGCTTCGGCACGCAGGCTGTTACCGTATTCGAACACGATCGCGCCGCGATCCATGAATCCCAGCATCGCGCGGACATGCGTCGCAACCGATCGCCGCGCCAGCTCCATCAGCTTCCCGGGATCGCTGGACCGCATCGCGCGTGCTTCTTCCAGCGACAATTCGGCCGGCACATATCCTTTCAAAGGATCGGGGAAGGTTTGGTCGGTGACGATATCGGGCTGGATCCCGCGCCTCGCCAGTTCGGGCAGCACCACAGCGGCGTTCGCACACAACGCCAGCGCCAGCGGGCGTCGCTGGTCACGCGCGGCTGTCCATTGCGCGATGGCCTCGTCGAGGTTGTCCGTGACGGCATCGCAATAGCCGGACGCGATGCGCCGGTCGATGCGAGCCCGGTCGACCTCGATCACCAGGGTCGAAGCACCTGCGAGCTTTCCGGCAAGCGGCTGCGCGCCGCTCATGCCGCCACAACCGGACGTCAGCAGCAATCGTCCTGCGAGCGTGCCG
Source organism: Pseudomonadota bacterium (assembly GCA_018240625.1). GTDB lineage: Bacteria > Pseudomonadota > Alphaproteobacteria > Rhizobiales > Xanthobacteraceae > Nitrobacter. The sequence goes on along the minus strand of JAFEFK010000895.1, from coordinate 21,352 downwards.
CCAAAATGCTGGCGCGCGATCGCCATGAAGGTTTCGAACGTTCCCTGCAGGATTCCCTGACTGCCGATGTATTGCCAGGCCGCCGCCGTCATGCCAGGATAAACGGTTAGTCCCATGTCGTCGAGCTTGCGGCGGCTATCCTCGCCGCTCCACTCGCCGACGAGATTGCCGTTGGCCATGATGACGAGCGGCGTCGTGGATTGGCCCGGAAAGACGCCAACCGGTTTACCGGACTGCATCACAAACGTCTGATCCTCACGCATCGTCGACAGCGTCGCGACGATGCGATCGAAGCTTTTCCAATCGCGCGCCGCCCGCGCAATCGACATGTAAATGACGAGATTTTCGGGATCCTCGCCATTTTCGAGGTTGTTCTCCAGCAAGCGCAGGATCGCCTCCTGCCGCCAGCCCTTGCAGCGCAGGACGTTGCCGCGCTCGGCCTTCACCTCTTTGCCGCGGCGTACGGGAATTGTCATTGTCAGGCCTCCTCAACCAGCGGAACCCAGCCGGGCCGGGCCTTGACCCGCGCGAGCCAGGCGCGGATCGCCGGAAATTTATCCATATCGTAGCCGCCCTCGCCCGCCATCGCGACATAGCCGAACACACCGATGTCGGCGATGGTGTAACGGTCATCGACAAGCCAGTCGTGAGTGGAAAGCCAGGCCTCGAGCTTGGCGAGCGCGGCGTAAGCGCCCTCCTGGAAATCGGCGATCCGGCTCTTCATCTGATCGGCCATGCCGCGCATGGTGTAGAACCGCGGCAGCGCCAGCGCGCGCAGCAGGTCCGCCTGCTCGAATGTCAGCCAGCTCGTGACCTCGGCGCGCAAGTAGCGGTCGTCGGGCAACAATGGCGAGCCCTCGGCGACGTAGAGCATGATCGCCGCCGATTCCACGATGGTGCGCCCATCCTCGAGTTCGAGCACCGGCACCCGCGCAAAACGACTCTTGGCACGAAACGCAGGATCGCCGGTTGCGCCCTTGGCCAGATCGAGAGTGACGCGCTCGAAGGGAATGCCGAGTTGCGTCAGCAGAATGCGCACTTTCCAGGCATTGCCGGACAACCGGCTATCATAGAGACGCAGCATGGCGGTTCGCCCTCTCAAAGATAAGATCGCATATCGACGCCCATGGCCTTCTCGACCTCGGGGAAGACCGCCGGATCCAGCGCGCCCTTGCCCACGGGAAATTTCGACCGATGCGCGATGATGACGGCGACGCGGCTGCCGGGCTTCGATTCCGAAATCGACACGACCTCGCCGGTCTGCGGATCGAGCGTCCCGATCATGTCGGGGAACGTCGCGACCCGCTTGCCCGCGAAGTCTGCGGTCATGAACTCGTTATAGACCCCGAGGATCGCCTCGCCGGTCGTGCCGCGCACCGTCATCTGGCCGAGATCGAAGCCGCCGCCGTAGGCCACGCTGTTGGCCGTGACCTCCCCTTCGACCAGCAACTCGCCGCCCAGGAACTCAACCGTCGCCCGAACGCGGTCCGGTCCGTTGGCCGCGAGCATCGCGCGGCCGAGATCGAGCTGGAAGGTGATGGCGCCCGCCGCGCCATTCTCCTTGATGAAACCGGCGCTCAACGGACCGCGTGCCGCATAGATCAATCCGCCGTTGATCACCGCCGCCTGACGCATCGCGTTGGAGGTGCGGACGATGTCGCCTTCAGCCATGACGGAAAATTCATTCTGCTCGACATTGCTGCCGCTGCAACCGATCTGCGTGATGGACAAGTCGAGCCGCGACGCCAGCCCCATGCCGCCCATCTTGACGGTCGGATGCCCGCGTCCGTTCGACGCGGCATCGATGTAGTCAAGCCCGAGCGCAGACGCCACCAGCCATGCATTGAAGCCGGGCACATGTCCGCAGATCACGCCGACCGGCGGCTTCGGCAGTTTTTCGATCAGGCGCCGCGCTGCGTTGATGGAATCGCGCGGCCGGATCGCCCAATTGGCAAACCCGGGCGCGCCAACCGCCGTCGCGGTGATGACCGTATCGTCGGGATTCAGTTCGTCGAGCGCAACCAGGCGCACGCCGCCGTAGTCCAGCGCCATCTGGCCGAGACCGCGATTCTTGACGACCGCGTTCCGGCCGCTGCCGCCAGCCGACAGAAACAATCCGCCGACCAGTCCCGCTTCCACATCGTCCGCCGTCAGCATTCGCGCCATCGTCAGTCCCTTTCACCCGCAACGCGGATTTTCAAAAATGCCTAAACCGCATCGACGCCGAGAAATGTCGCGAACATCGAGCCGGCGGCTTTCGCCTCGGCGGCCGTGCCGCGATAGACCTGCGCCCCCGATGACAGCACACAGACCTGATCCGCCACATCGAGTGCGCGCGCGGTATTCTGCTCGACGAGCACGATGGTCATGCCTTCACGCTTCAGCTTCAGCAGAGCGTCGAGGCAGAGATCGACCATCTTGGGCATCAGCCCCAGCGACAATTCGTCAACCAGCAACAAACGGGGCTCGGCCATCAGCGCGCGGCCGATCGCCAGCATCTGCTGCTCGCCGCCCGACAACGACGCCGCCATCTGGCCTCTCCGCTCATACAGCCGGGGAAAAAGACCGAACACGCGCTCGCGCTTGGCGGCATCGCGGCTGATCGGACGCGCATAGCCGCCGGCCGTCAGGTTCTCATCCACCGTCAGGTCGGAAAACAGTTGCCGCCCCTCCGGCACCAGCGAGATCCCGAGGCCGACCCGGTCGATAGCGCTGCGACGCGTGATGTCCTCTCCCTCGATGACGATACGGCCGCCGTGGATATCGACATGACCCATGATCGCCATGATCGTCGACGTCTTGCCGGCGCCGTTCGGACCCAACAGCGCGAACACTGACGCGACCGGCACGTCGAACGATATATCGTGGACGGCTTCGACCGAGCCGTAGCCGCAATTAAGCTTCTCAAGCTTCAGCATGGCTCGCCATCCCTCCGCCGATATAGGCCTCGTGGACGACAGGATCGGCCATTACTTCCCGCGGCTCGCCGTCTCCAATTACCAGTCCATTGTTCAGCACGATCAGGCGCCGGCAGATTCGCATGACCTCTTCGAGATTATGCTCGACCAGTACCACGGTGATGCCGCGTGCATGAACCGCGGCGATCGCCTCGACCTGCTTCGATGCCTCGGTATGGTTCAGTCCTGCCAGCGGCTCGTCGAGCAGAATCACCCGCGGCTCGACCGCAAGCGCGCGCGCAACCTCCAGACGCTTCATCTGGCCGAGCGGTAAGGAACCAGCGAGCTTTCTTTCCGTTCCGGCCAGACCGACCTGCGCGATGATCTCGGCGGCGCGCTCGGATTCACGGCGCCTGTCGAGATGCATCAAGGCCCGGAACGGCGATGACGTGTGGCGATAGCCCGCACCGAGCGTCACATTGTCGAGCACGGTCATTTCGCGGAACGGCCGGACGATCTGGTGGGTCAAGGCAAGCCCCTGACGGACGCGCGCAGCGGTTCCATCCGCCGTCACTTCAACGCCCGAGAGTTGCACGCGGCCCTTGTCCGGACGCAGCAGACCCGCAATGATCTTGATCAGCGTCGTCTTGCCGGCACCATTCGGCCCGATCAGGCCGACGAAATCGCCTTCTTCGACACTGAAGGAGACGCCGCCGACCGCCTGAACACCGCCGAACCGGATCGCCACATCATCGAGCTGAAGCGCTGCGCTCATGACCGCCTCACCGCCAGAAAGGCTTTTTGAACGAGGCCCGCAAGGCCGCTCGGCGCCAGGCGGATCACCAGCACCAGCAGCCCTCCGAACACGAGCAGCCGGTAATCGTTCACGAAGCGGATCGCCTCAGGCAGCAGCGTCAACCCGACGGCTGCGACCGCCACACCCCAGGTCGATCCGATGCCACCGATCACGACCATCGCCATCAGCATCACCGAGAAGATGAAATCGAAAGCATCGGCGGCGATGAACTGCGTGAAGAACGTGTAGAGGCAACCGGCCAGTCCGGCGAGCGCGGTGCCGATGCCGAAAGCGGCAAGCTTGTAGGCGCCGGCATTGATACCGAGCGTCGCGGCCGTGCCCTCGTCCTCTCCAACGGCGCGGAAAGCAAAGCCCATCCACGACCGGCTGATGTAAAGACTGAGCGCGATGGTCGCTGCCGCGAACAGCAGGATCATCGTCATGTTGCCGACAGGACCGAAACCGGTCGCCGGAATGCCGCTGATCCCCATCTCGCCGCCGAGCCAGGCCTGCTTGCGGACGAATCCGACAAACAGGAAGTTCACGCCGATCGTGGTAACCGCCAGAAAGTCCGTTCGGACACGCAGCGAGGCGAACCCGACCGCAAGCCCGAGCAAACTTCCGGTGACGAGCGCAGCAAGGATCGCCAGCGGAACGCTTCCGGTTCCAACCATCGTCAAAGCTGCGGCATAGGCGCCAGTGCCGAAGAAGGCGCCGTGCCCGATGCTGATCTGCCCGCAGAATCCGCTGATCATGTTGAGGCTCACCGCCAGGATCACGTTGATGCCGATGATGGAAATGATGCTAATTTCGTAGGCGCTCATGCCGTCCGCGCTCCGGTGAAGCCTTGCGGGCGGATCATGAGCAAGACGATGAGTGCGAGGAAGGCGATGGCGTCGCGATCAAGCCACGCGCCGATGAAGATCGTGCCGTAGGCCTCGACAAGACCGAGCACAAGGCTTGCGATCAGGGTGCCGCGCACGCTACCGAGGCCGCCGAGAACGATGATGGCCAATGCCTTATAGCTGACGACGAAACCGATGCCGGGATCGACCAGATTGTTCATTTCCGCGACCAGACCGCCCGCGATGGCGGCGAGCACCGATCCGACGGCAAAGTTCAGATAACGAACCTTGATCGGATCGATGCCGAAGCTCGCGGCAATTTGCGGCTTCGACACCGTCGCCCGCCAGCCGATTCCGATTCTGGTTCGCGTTGTGAATAGATGCAGCGCGGTAAAGACGACCGCCGCGGCGATGATCGTCGCGATCTGCACCGCGCTGACGGTGACGCCGAAGACGTTGAAAGTCGTAAACGCGAAGGCGTTTCTGTGAAAGGTGATGCCTTGCTCGCCGAAGACGATACGGAACGCGTCCTGCATGAAAATCAGCAGCCCAATCGAGGCGATCATCGGCACATCCGGGCGGTATTTCAGCAGAGGCTCGTACATGACGCGATAGATCGCCATTCCAAACAGCGGTGTGACGATCATCGCCGCCAGAAAGCCTAGCAATATGCTGCCCGTGGCGTTCGCCACGAGAACCGTGACATAGGCGCCGAGCGTGAATACTGCGGCATGAGCCACGTGCAAAATGCGCAGCAGGCCATACACAAGGGTCAGGCCCACCGACATCATGGCATACATGCAGCCGAAGCTGATACCGGTTACGGCCAGATCGAAGTAGTACACCGCGTCATCCTCTGCCGTGGGCGACGCGCCATTGCCGCCGCCCATTCTCCGTTTCCCTCATGGCTTATTTCTCGGGCGGCGCGAACGCGGAGAGATCGGTGAGGACGCCGGCAGGCTTGAACTTGCCGTCCTTGATGACGTTGACGCTGATCGGCATGATCATCTCATGCAGGCTGTTGAAGCCGTTGAGCGTCCCTTCGAGCATCGGGAAATTCTTGGTTGCCGCCAGCGCATCGCGCACCTTGGCCGGATCCGTGCTGTTGGCGCGCTTGATTCCGTCCGCCATCAGCTTGACCGCAGAATAGGTGATCGCCGCGACGCCTTCGGGCGCATAGCCGGCTCGCTTCTTGAATTCCGTGAAGAAGTGCTGGAGGGTTTCGTCCTTCCGATCGCGGTCGAAGCTGTCCATGATGTAAACGCCTTCGGCAGCCGGCCCGGCGATCTCGATGAACTTCTCGGAATCGAAGGCTTGCGAACCGATGATCGGCACGGTGATCCCAGCGGCGCGCAACTGGGAGACCAGCGGACCGCCGGTGAAGAAGTAACCGGTCGCGTATACCGCGTCGGGATTATCGCGCTTCACGCTCGCCACGATCGAGCCGAACTGACGGTCCTTGAGCGAATAGCTGTACTTGTTGACAACGGTGATGCCGTATTTGCCGGAAGCCTCGATGAAGCCGTTCATCGTCGCCTGGCCGTAGTCGTTGTCCATCGTGATGGTGGATATCTTCTTCAATCCGAGATTCTTGCCAATATAGAGCGCGGTCGCCGCGCCCTGCTGCGGACCGAGATGAACAAGACGGAACATGTAATCGCCGGCCTTGGTGATGTCCGGATGCACGCCATAAGCCGAGATCATGACGACACCCGCCTTCTGAAACACCGGCGCGGCGGCACGGCCCGACGCTGAATAGCTGCCGTTGACCACCAGCTTGACGCCGTCCTCGCCGATCAGCTTGTTGGCGGTGAAGATCGCCTGATCGGACTTAGCCTGATCGTCGTAAGTCACGAGCTCGATTTTTTGGCCGAGCACACCGCCCGCAGCATTGATGTCCTCGACCGCCATGACTCCCGCGATCTGGGCCGACTTGCCGTCGGTGGCGGCAGGGCCCGTCAGCGGCACCTGGAAACCGATCTTGATGTCGGCATGCGCGGGCATCATGGTCGCGACCCCGAGCATCAGGGCGCTGGCGAATCCGAGTGACAATTTTCTGCGGGGGTTCGGCATTTTGATGGTTTGCTTCAACATGGCGCTCTCCATTGAAAGATCGTTATCTCGTCACGGCCTATGCGAGTTGGTTCTCGCTTAATATTTCGCACGCACGCATGCGCGCCGTTTGTGGCGGTTGGGCAAGTTCCCAATCCGGGCGATCCTCCGGCTTGCGGATCGCATCGATTCCGAGCTTGCCGATGGTGCCGTTCTGATCGAGCGGCTCGGAACGATCCGCCCGCACGCCGGGAACGATGATGAAATCGCGCTCCGGCTTGCTCCGCGTCGCGCGCGCCCACTCGACCTGAACAGGATCCCAGGGATCGATGTCGTCATCGACGACAGTCACCTGCTTGATCAGGTTGACGGCGGCCCAGACCGCGAACATGGCCTTTTGCGCCTCGCCGGCGCGCGGTGTCCGCAGCGCAACGACCGCGTGGAGCCGGCCAGCGCCGCCTACACCGACCGCGATGCTTGCAACCGACGGCACCGCGCCGCGGATCGCACGCATAAGACCGGCGGCGATCGCGACACCACCGAGCAAGCAATGCTCGGGATGATAGCCCGGCAGAATAACCTGGAAGAGCGCATCGCGACGCCGCGTCAACCGGGAAAACGTCGCGACGATACCGGTGCCGTAATTTTCATACATGCCGTGGAATTCGCTGACCGGCCCCTCCATGAAGAGTTCGCCCGCGTCGAGCACACCTTCCAGAACGCATTCGCAGTGCGCCGGCACCAGCAGATCGGAGTCCGTGCGGACGACGTCGAGCGATTCACCGAGCAGCCCACCCGCGACCGGCAATTCATCCTCACCGAGCCCGAGATAAAGGCAGGCCGCCAGCAGAACTGCCGGGTGATTTCCGATGCAGACCGCAATATCCAGCTTTTCACCGCGTGCCTGCGCCGCGCGCGCCAGAATCGCAAGATGATGGTTGGGGGCGATACCTACAAAGGCGCGGCTTCCGCCGAGCGGCATCAGCCGCGCAATCGACAAGTTGGTGTGGCCGCTGACCTTGTCTCTTGCGACAATGCAACCGGCGGTGATGTAGGGACCACCCTCTTTCTCAAAAAAGCGCGGGATCGGAAGTTCGTCCGTCAATGCCGGATTTTTGACGACCACATCCTGACATGGCCCAGACGATAGCACGCGATGCGGCAACGGCTTTTCGATCGCCGCAAGCAGCGCTGCCTGCATCTGTTCGATCGTGGTGTTCAAAGCTGCGGCAAAACGTAGCAGCGAATTGAGCAGGTTGCCGACGACCGGCATCGGGATCGCTCCCGACGATCCCCCGACATTGGTGAAATGCAATGCGGGACCGCGATCGATTTCCGCGAGGCAGGCCGCGATTTCATAGTCCAGCCTGACGGGTTGCGCGATCGACACCAATTCACCGGCGGCGCGCAGCGCAGACAGAAACGCACGCATCGATTGCGGGGAATGTCCGATCTCGCTCGAGATGGCGTCCATGCCGTTCACGTCTGCCTGCCCTCGCAACCCGTTATAGGCATCCGGATTCGGCAATCGGGATGCGAATTATGCACGAGGATCATATCGACCCTCGCTGCGCGGTCCACGTCCGCTTCAGACGAACCAGTCCATAGGAAAAAACGAAAGCAGGTGACGCTGAGCGGCGCAAGTCCTATGGTCGCCCCGTAAACCTCGCAGGATCCGATGATTGAATTGCGCAGCCTCGCCTACTTCGCGACCGTGTGCCGGTCCAGCAGCTTTGCGCAAGCCGCCGACGATCTCGGCATTGCCGTCTCGACGCTCAGCACCACGATGAAGGCGCTCGAGCGCGAGGTCGGCACTTCGCTGTTCCGGCGGATCAAGAACAATCTTTATCCGACCGAGGCCGCGCGCGCACTGATACGCAGCACGGATCCGCTGCTGACGGCTGAGTTGTTCGCCCGACGATGGACCGCAGCGCCGACGAGAGCCTCGCTGAAGCGGTTGACCGTCGAGATCGGTCTAAGTTTCACAATTGGCGGATTGAGCAAGGCAGTCAGGCACGCCATCGATCAGATGGGTGCCGCGCGTTCCGATGTTTTTGTCGGCGCAGTATGGGCCGACGAAAAGGATGCTCCCCATCCCGGTAGCGTTGCCGACGACTGGCATGACACTGAATCCAGTCGCATCGAGATTGCACTCGACTCCGAGAGCGCGGAAGCTTCCAAGCGTGCCACAATCTTGTTGAGGGACCGCTGGGTGTTCGCCTGCCGCATGCCGGCCGGAACGCGCAGTTTTCCCACGGCCGCCGATCTGGCGACGGGCCGTCTCGTCGTGCCGCTATTGTCGTCACCTCTGATCGAACAGGCGGAACGCTATTTCAGCCAGCACAAGATCAGCGGCGTGCGGTTCCTCAACGATCATCCGGGCGATCTGCCGCGTATCATGGACGACTATCCGGAGGCCGCCTTATTTGTACCGGCCAGCTTGGTCTCTCCGCGCCTCGGGCTGACGAACATCGCAGTGATTGCGCCGAGCAAACCGCTGGCCACCCGGATCGTGGCCCGCACGGCGAAGCCGAACGCCGTAACATCCCTATTCGTGCGAAAATTGCGGCATGCGCTGGCCGACCAGCAACTGGTCCCCGCGGAACGCCCGGTCATCAGCCTCCGGCAAATTCGCTATTTCAACCTCTTGCAACGGCTGCGGCGCGTATCGGCGGCGGCCCGTGGGGCCAATATCAGCCAGCCAGCCTTGAGCGAACAGATCCACAAGCTGGAAACATCCCTCGGCGGCGCGCTTTTCGAACGGCGGAGCGACGGCATGATTCCGACGGACAGAGGCGAACGGTTTGACCGGATGTCGCGCCTGATCGACGCCGGCTTCCGGCGGCTTTCCAGCGGTGACGATGGCGCGGCGTCACCTCAAAGCCGCAGGATCGCCGTCGGCATCCTGCCCTCGGTCAATCAGCACGGATTCCTGGTTAATCAGATCACCGAGGCGATCCTGGACGTCCAGGAACGTCACCCATCGCTCAAACTCATGATCCGGGAAGCACCGAACGGAACGCTGCAGGATTGGGTGATCCGCGGCCTGGTCGGCGTGGCGATCGTGGAAACCATCCTTCCGCAAATGCCGCGTCTGCCGCTCGGCTCGTCCGAGCGGCTCGCCGCCATCGCCCACTCCCGTCACAAAATGCTTCCACCTGGTCCGGTGACGCTCGCCAATCTGGCTCGCCTGCCGCTCGCGTTGCCGACAAACCGCTTCGGATTGCGGCAACTGCTGGATGCGGCGGCCGAACAGCATGACATCAGGCTGCGGCCCTATATGGAGATCGATGCACTGACGATGGCGGTCACCATGCTCGGCCGCTTGCCGATCTGCGCGGTGCTGCCGCCGTCGGCGGTGGAACGTGAAATCGCTGCCGGCGATCTGGTCGCACATCCGATCGTCGAGCCAGCGGTTTCCCGGCGGCTGTTCGTGATCTATTCGGGTGAACGCATGTTGAGCGCATCGGAGCGCGAACTGGTCAATTCGTTACGCAGGAAATTGTCCGAGCCGCGTCACACCACCTGACGCCCGCGGTGCTGGAAAACTTGTCTAGCGTGCAGCTTGCGGCAGCGACTGGTCGAGCGCCCTGACCGCCTGATAGATGACTGCGGCACCGGTGGCGAGCGCTTCCCTGTCTGCCCATTCCTCGGGAGCGTGACTTTTACCTTTGCGGCAAGGAACGAACACCATCGCGGATCGGCAGATGCGACTCATGAACGCGGCATCGTGGCCGGCGCCGCTCGGCAGGTCCATCTCGCTAAGGCCGAGATCCCGCGCGCCCTGCCGTAACGCCGCGCGCAAATCCGTGTCACAGGCGACCGGCGGTCCATCCGACAGCGTTTCGAACGAGGTTCGGCTTACGCGCGCCGCTTCTGCATGCGCCGCGCTTTCACGATCAATAGTCTCCACAAACTGCTTAGTCAGGGCCGCGTTCGTTGTCCGGGCATCGATGATCAGCCGGCACCGGCCCGGCACGATGTTGGACGCCGAGGGTTCGACGGTCAGGATACCGACGGTCGCGACGAAATAATCCGCCCCCTCGACGGCGAGTTGTTCGGCGAGGCGGCGGACGGTCGCGACTGTGTTGGCTGCCGCCACAAGCGCATCGTGACGCAGATCGATCGGCGTCGTGCCGGCATGATCGGCCTCACCTTGAAAGACCACCTCGATCCGGCGAATGCCGGCGATCGACGTGACGATTCCGACATCGAGCGACCGCGACTCCAGCACGATGCCCTGCTCGATGTGCAATTCCAGGAACGCCTGGATATCCCCGCGCCGGGCCTCGGCAAGCCGGTCGGGATCGCCGCCGACGCGGCGCAACGCATCCCGCAGCGATTCGCCTGCCGGCTCCGTGAAATCGAGCATCTTGCCGTCGAGCGAGCCGGTCATGCCTCGGCTACCGACGCAAGACAGGCCGTATTCGCTGGGCTCTTCGGCGAGGAAATCGATGATCTCGAGGGTGTGACTGAGCCGCGTTCCCGACTGACGCAACGCACGGACGATCTCGAGCCCGGTCGCGATCCCGGCGACGCCATCGAAACGGCCTCCTGAGGGGACCGTGTCGCTGTGCGATCCCACTGCGATGACGCCGAGCGCCGGATTGGTGCCCTCGAGCCGTCCGATCAGATTTCCGGCCGTATCGATCCGGGTCGTCAACCCCGCGTCGGCAAAGCGCCGGGCAAGCCACGCGCGGCCTTCGCGAAACAATGGCGTGAACGAGCGCCGGGTATAGGGTCGTGCCGGATCGGTGATCTCGGCCAGCGCCATCACATCCGCCCAGAGGCGGTCCCCATCGAGCGGAAGATTGGTTTTCATCGTCCGGGCCTGACGAACACGGCTATTGAACACGGCGTGGGCTGACAAACCGGCCTTGCCCGGGTTCGCCGAGCACACGGCCGTCGGCTGCGACGCACGCGCCGCGCAGATAGGTTTCAACGACGCGGAACGGCAGTTCGATCCCGTCATACGGGCTCCACGACACGAAATTGTTGCCGCTGGCCGCCGCGTTGTAGCGATAGGGATCGCGCCGCATCAGCACCACATCGGCATCGCGGCCGACCTCTAGCGCGCCCTTGGCGTGCGTTATCCGGAACAGCGCAGCGGGATTGTGAGCTAGCAGGCGCGCGGCATGACTGAGAGACAGCTTGCGCTCATCCAGTCCCTTCAAAAGTAGCGCATACAGCGCTTCGAGACCGGGAATGCCCGACGAATTCTTCAGCATGTTTGGATCGGTCTTGCGGTCTTCCGACCAGCTCACATGATCGGTCGAAACGATCGTAACATTGCCGGCGGCCAGATGATGCCACAGCGCTTCGACCTCGCGGCGCGGCCGCAGCGGCGGATTGATTTTGGCCTTGCCGCCGAGACGGCGGACGTCGTTGTCCTCATCGAGCGTCAGATAATGAACGCAGGCTTCGATGGTCGCGCCGTGTCCCTGCGCGCGATAGGCTGCGGCGAGCTCATAGCCGCGCCCGATCGAGCTGTGAACGATATGCACCGGGCAGCCTGCTCCTGCGCCAAGCTCATACACCTCGGCCGTCGCCAGCGCTTCGGAAATCGGTGGTCGCGAAAGTCCGTGCGCGGTGTAGTCGGTGATGCCCTTGGCCTCGACATCCGCCATGAAGGCGCGGACCATCTCGTCATTCTCGTTATGAATGCCGGCGATCAGCCCCCGCCGCCCGACGGCGCAAAAGCTTTCATACAGCATGTGCGGCGAAATCCGCGGAAAGCGCGTCGGGTGTGTGCCGAAGGTCGAGAACTTGAAGGCCGCTGCGCCGGCATCGACCAGCTCGTCGATCCGGGCAGCGCCCTCCTCAGGGTCAATCGTCGCGTAGAGTGCGAAGTCGACGCGCGCCTGCGCGCCCGCTTCCTTCGCCTTGGTTCGGAATCGCTCGGCCGTCGCGATCAGGCAGTTGTCGTCGTAGGGCATGTCGACGATCGTCGTAACGCCGCCGGCCGCCGCGCTACGCGTCGACCAGATGAAGTCCTCTTGTCCAAGCTGGCTGCGGCTGTGAGTTTGCGCGTCGATCGCGCCGGGAAACACGAAAAATCCCGGGCCGCCGTGCTTTTCGCCGGCCGGCACGCCGCCCGACCCGACCGATTGCACCATCCCGTCGCCCGCCAGAACGTAACCGTTGTCGATGATCCGATCGGGCAGAACAACCGTTCCTTGGAAGACTTTGTCAGTCATTGTCATCTCTCTGGTAACAAGCAGGCCAATCCACGGCAGCGATCCGAACGGTGACTGCCGATCGAGCCGCGGCACTCAAACGTTAGTTGAAGCGGGAAAAAGCCGCTAACTCCGATTGATCGAAGCCGCCGATAGGAAAAACGAAACGACGACGGCCCGCCCACCTGGACGAGAGCGGCCGGGTGAACCGCGCCTGCCCTCGGCTCGGACGGGCGCTTGAATTATTGCGCGCAGTCTGCCTGCCAAAATATTTCCGCCTGACGCGCCGCCATTCCTGACAAGACCGCACGACAAAACGAGGGCACAAAATGCTCAACGGCACAAAAACCGGTAGTCCCAATATCCTGCTGATCCTGAACGACGACATGAGATTTCGGACATCGGTTGTTACGGCAGCGACCTCCAGACGCCTTGCGGCAACTCTCGATACCATGCGTGCGCGGGGATAGGACAGAGAGAGGAAGCACGGTCTTCTGGCATGCCGCGGATATGAGAACGCGACGCCTGCCGAACGCCAACAACGCAGGATGAGCTACGGCTTTGGCCGAAGGGAGCACTTGAGCCTCCCCCAAGGACCAACTGGACAAAAACAAAATTTCAGCGAGTGCGCAGCGCTCGCCGAAACGCATCAATGTCGATGCGACGGGTCAAATCATTCAGATCAACCGGGAGCCGCCGGCGCCAGTTGGGATGCTCATCCACGGTGCCCGGAATGTTCGGCTGATCCTTCAATCCCAGAAGATCGTCGATCGAAATCGCAAGAATGCGTGATGGAGAGTGTGCGAGAAACTCAACGGCGCCGAAGAAATCCCTGGGCGCGATGTGCTCCTCTCCAAGCTTCCATTCGAACGATCGCACCGCCTGCGCCCGCTGCTCGTCCGTCTCGCCGGGATCCATGCCGAGTTCACGTTTAACATTGAGATCGTGATGCGATTGCCAGCCTGCAAAAGACGCGAGGTCGTGCGTGTTAAAGGTAACAAGCGCATTTTCCGCATAATCCGACGAACCGATAAACGCGCCATCGTGGCCGCGCTCGAACATCATCACCTTGTAAGACCACACACCCCATTTAGCGAGGATGTCGCGAAAGCCAGCCGGCACAGTTCCGAGGTCTTCTCCGATCGTAATGCAGTTTTGACTGACACTTTCCTGCGCGATGACGGCCAGTAACGCCGCCAATGGCATCTCCACATAGACACCATCGTGTGGCGATGAACCTGACGGAATTAAATAGAGCCGATTGAGACCGAGAACGTGGTCGAGCCGTATAGCGCCGGCGAATCGCATCGAGGCTCGCAGCATCTCCCGGAACGGCGCGTAGTCGCTCGCCTCGAGCCCGCTCGCATTGAATCCTGCAAGCCCCCAATCCTGTCCATCCGTGTTGAGTTGATCGGGAGGGGCGCCAACGGAAAGCCCGCGCGAGATAGCACCCTGCTCGTTCCATGCATCAAACCCGCTGGCCTGAACACCGACTGCGACATCGAGATAAAGCCCGACAGCCATTTCGCATTCGTCTGCAAGGTCGGCGCATGATTTCAGTTGAGTTGCCGCGCCCCACTGCACGAACTCGACGAACTCAACTTCGTCACGTAGCGGACCGTTTCGGAAAGCTTGAATTTGCACATCGTCGGGACGGCGCCACTCCTCCGGCCATTGCCACCACGGCAATGGGCCAAATTGCTTTCGGAGCACTTCAAAGCAGGCAAAGCGTTGGAGCAGCTCGCCGCGCTCCTGCCTGAAGGCGTCGAATTCGTCATGCCCCGCGCTTCCACCATCGAACAACGAAAACGCATGCCTGAGAGCGGCGAATTTCAGTTCCGCAACAGCAACGTAATCGACCAGTTCACCGTTGCGGGCAACATCGAGTTTTTCGCGATGCTGCGCCAACCACCCGCGCGGAAAATCCGGCAGCCGCTCTGGATCAATGTAGAGCGGATTAAGAAACAGCCGGCTGTTCGGTGCGTAGGGGCTGCATTCGCGAGGGCGATCATCAAACAGCGCATGCAAAGGGTTGAGCCCAATGCCCGCGCATCCCCAATCTGTACTTAATTCGAGCAGCGCGGCGAGATCCGTGAAATCGCCAATCCCCCAGTTACGCGATGACGACAAACCGTACAACTGAACCGACAGCACCCATACCCGATCGAACGACCCTTGATATGCTGCCGGCGGCGTCACCAGCAAGGTCGCTGAATCGATTGTGTTGCCGCTATCGTCTTCAAGCTCCAGCCGATAGGTGCCCATTTCAATCGATCGCGGCAGATCGATCGTCGCATCAGCGACGCGACCGCACGCGAGCACCTTGCCATGATCGCGGAGTTGCCAGCGTATCCCGTTCGCTGCCGGATCAATTGCGACGGGAAAATCGCCGGAGTTAGCTGCGAAAATCACCGGTTGTTTCAGGTAAGGATGTCGCGCAGGAGGCGGCAGACCATCAAGAATAGCGCGCACACGCTCCGCACTCACCGCGTGACGGTGGCCCTGCCCATCCTGAAATTCCAGTTCGATGCCAAGGTCGCGAGCTTTGGAGTAAACATCCATTGTCATGCCTCAAATCTGGGCAAGCATTCAAAGGTCTCGCTTGGGTTGTGTTTCCCCGGGAGAGAACTAACGCGCCGGCGCACTCGCGGTTCCATAGGGAACTTTGCCGCAGCGCGAGTGTTAAAGCAACGGGTCTTCATTCATAACTGGATTGGCAGCGCTTGATGTCGGTATCGACGCAGAAAAACATGCCATTGCGGGCAGGCGAGCGCGGTGCGACGGCTGGCGCCTTTCATATCGAGAATGTGTACCCCTGCATCGACGCTGGCCGATTTCCGGTCAAGCGACCTGTAGGCGAAGCTATTGACGTCTGGGCGGATATCTTCCGAAGCGGTCACGACATTATCGCCTCGCAACTCATCTGGCGGCGCGAGGAAGATCGCGATTGGCACCGGTCGCCGATGACCCTTCACGAAAACGACCGCTGGTCTGGCAGCTTCACGCCGAAAGAACCCGGCCGCTATGTCTACGCCATCGAGGCCTGGACCGATGAATTCGCGACCTGGAAGCACGGTTTTGAGCTGAAGCAGAAGGCTGGGCAGGACGTCGCCCTTGATGCGCTCGAAGGAGCCGCCCTGCTGACGCGTGCGCAGTACGGCAGCGCCGATTCGACAGCCACCATCGTCCGCCAGTGCGAGGAATATCTGCGAAGCGGCGATCCCGAGAGCCTGCTCGTGCCAGAATTGGCAGGCGCCATGCGCGAGGGCCGCGAACGCAACGACCTCACGCGATCGCAGCTTTACCCACTGACGGTCGACCGCGGCTTGGCGGTAGCGGGAGCATGGTACGAGATGGTCCCGCGCAGCCAGAGCAGCGTTCCCGGACAACATGGCACCTTCCGCGACTGCAT
This sequence comes from Pseudomonadota bacterium, assembly GCA_018240625.1. Classification (GTDB taxonomy): domain Bacteria; phylum Pseudomonadota; class Alphaproteobacteria; order Rhizobiales; family Xanthobacteraceae; genus Nitrobacter. Next base: position 5,174 of record JAFEFK010000895.1, on the reverse strand, counting down.
CGCACGCCTCCCCGATATCGCCGCGATGGGATTCGACGTGCTTTACTTCACGCCGATTCATCCGATCGGCCGGATCAACCGCAAGGGACGCAACAATTCGCTCACCTCGACCGAGGGCGATCCGGGTAGTCCCTACGCCATCGGCGCTCGCGAAGGCGGACACGATGCGATTCACCCCGATCTCGGAACCTTCGACGATTTTCGCGATCTCGTTTCCGCTTGCAAGGCGCATGGATTGGAGATCGCGCTCGACATCGCCGTGCAGTGCTCGCCCGATCATCCATGGCTGACGCAGCATCCGGACTGGTTCAAGCGGCGTCCCGACGGCTCGATGCGCTATGCGGAGAACCCGCCGAAAAAGTACGAAGACATCGTCAATCCCGATTTCAATTGCGACGATGCCGGCTCGCTATGGAACGCGTTGCGCGACGTGATCCTGTTCTGGGTCAACCAGGGTGTCCGCATCTTCCGTATCGACAATCCGCACACTAAGCCGCTGCATTTCTGGGAATGGCTGATCAAGGAAGTGCAAGCCGCGGATCCCGGCGTGATCTTTCTCGCCGAGGCATTCACACGGCCGAAGGTGATGAAAGGGCTGGCGAAGCTCGGTTTCTCGCAATCCTACACTTACTTCACCTGGCGCACCCAGAAATGGGAGATCGAATCCTATCTCAACGAACTGACGGGATATCCCGAGCGCGACTATTACCGGCCCAACTTCTTTGTCAGCACGCCGGACATCCTGCCCTATCACCTGCAGAGCGGCGAATCCTGGATGTTCAAGTCCCGCGTGGCGCTGGCGGCGGCGTTGTCGAGCAATTACGGAATCTATAACGGCTTCGAGTTGCTGGAGCACGAGGCAATTCCCGGCAAAGAGGAGTATCTCAACTCGGAAAAGTACGAGATCAGAACCCGCGATTGGAATGCGCCAGGCAACATCAAGACCTACATTACCGAGCTCAATCAGGCGCGCCGCGCTAATCCGGCTTTGCTACAAACCCGCAACCTGAAATTCTTGGCCATCGACAACGATCAGATCGTCGCCTTCGCCAAACAATCCACCGACGGCGGCAATACGGTCGTCGGCGCCATCGCGATCACGCGCGACGCCTGCGACATCTGGCTTCCGTTGGACTCAATCCAAATCCAAACCGCCCTTGGACCGCGCGCTCCGGTCGCGCTGGAAAACCTCATGACCAGCGAACGTCATGCCATCGAATGGGGCGGCGTCCGCCTGAGGATCGATCCATTGCGAGATCCCGCGCTTTTGTTTCGCTGTCTGGCTTGAGTGCACAGCATGAATGAGATGACTCATATCGAGGCGGACAAACACGTAGAGGCGGATGACCTTTGGTACAAGGATGCCATCATCTATCAGCTGCATGTGAAAGCTTTTGCCGACAGCAACAATGATGGCATCGGCGACTTCGCCGGCCTGACCAACAAGCTCGATTATCTTCAGGAATTGGGGGTCACGACGCTGTGGCTGCTGCCATTTTATCCATCTCCAGGGCGTGACGACGGATACGACATTGCCGATTACGGCTCGATCAATCCCGACTTCGGCACCATGAAGGAGTTCCGGCGCCTCATCTCCGAAGCAAAACGACGCGGCCTCCGGGTCATCACGGAACTGGTCATCAACCACACGTCCGACCAGCACAAATGGTTCAAGCGCGCGCAACGCAGTCCGCCGGGATCAAGCGCGCGCAACTGGTACGTCTGGAGCGATACCGACAAGAAATACCAGGAAACCCGGATCATCTTTACCGATACCGAAAAATCCAACTGGGCCTGGGATGCCGAAGCCAACGCCTACTACTGGCACCGGTTCTTTTCGCATCAGCCTGACCTGAATTTCGACAATCCTCGCGTGGTCAGCGCCGTCGTACAGGTCATGAAGCGCTGGCTCGACGCAGGCGTCGACGGCTTCCGGCTTGATGCCATTCCATATCTCTGCGAGCGCGACGGCACCAACAACGAGAATCTTCCCGAGACTCATGCGGTCATCAAACACATCCGCTCCGAGCTTGATGCGTATGCCAAGGGCAAGGTGCTGCTCGCCGAAGCCAACCAATGGCCGGAAGATGTTCAATCCTACTTCGGCGACGCAGACGAATGCCATATGGCCTATCATTTTCCGCTGATGCCGCGGATTTATATGGCGATCGCGCAGGAGGACCGTTTTCCGATCACCGATATCCTGCGTCAAACGCCGGACATTCCAGCGAACTGCCAGTGGGCGATGTTCCTGCGTAACCACGACGAACTGACGCTCGAAATGGTGACGGATATCGAGCGGGACTATCTCTGGTCGACCTACGCCGCCGATCCCCGCGCACGTATTAATCTTGGTATCCGCCGCCGCCTTGCGCCCTTGATGGATAACGATCGCCGCAAGATCGAGTTGATGAACTCGCTGTTGATGTCGTTTCCCGGCACACCCATCATCTACTACGGTGACGAGATCGGGATGGGCGATAATATCTATCTCGGCGACCGCAACGGCGTTCGCACCCCGATGCAGTGGACGCCGGATCGCAATGGCGGCTTCTCGCGGTGCGACCCCGCGCGCCTTTATGCGCCTCCCGTTATGGATGCCGTTTACGGCTACGAATCCGTCAACGTTGAAGCCCAGTCACGCAGCCTGTCATCGCTTCTGAACTGGACCAAGAAACTGATTTCGGTTCGCAAATCCAGCCACGCATTCGGCCGCGGAACCATGTCTTTCGTACGCTCGTCGAACCGAAGCGTGCTTGCATATCTTCGCCAGTACGAAGGTGAGGTCCTGCTCTGCGTCGCCAACCTGTCGCGGTCGGCACAAGCCTCAGAACTTGACTTGGCGCATTGGAAGGGACGTTCGCCTCAGGAGATGTTGGGACGAACAACTTTCCCCGGAATCGGCGATTTGCCGTATCTGATCACGCTGGCCCCCTACGGCTTCTATTGGTTCCGCCTCATGGAGAAGCCGGCCTCGCCGAATGTCGCGCCGATGGTCGTACCGGAATACGAAACATTGGTCGTTCCCCTCGGCGCAACCTGGATGTCGCTCGCGCGCACCCGGTCGATTTTCGAACGCGATGTCCTCCCCTCGCATCTCGCGCGGTCGCGCTGGTTCCCCGAGCGGTCGGCCAACGCAATCACTGCGCGGGTTCCGGCGGCAATCCCGCTCATGGACGACCAGATTTCGCGGCCATGGCTGGTGATCTTCGACGTCACCCATCACGGGCAGTCTGGCCGCTATGCGATGCCGATCCGCATTCGATGGGATCGTATCGACCGTCACAACTACGATTCGAATGCGATTGCCGCGGTCCGGCAAGGTTCGCGTGAAGGGACGCTGATCGATGCTGCGCAAGAAAAGGACCTGATCGCCGGCATCATCCATAATCTTCGGCACCGTGCGGTCTTCAAGGAACATGATCTGGAGATCGCCTACGTTCCCACGGGGCGACTTGCCGCGATCGCAGACGAGCCGATCGACAACGTCCGTGCGGTGCAGACCGAGCAATCCAACAGCACCGCGCTGGTGGACGAAAAGTTCGTCGTAAAACTTTACCGCAAGCTCGAAAACGGCATTAATCCGGAGGTCGAGGTCGGACGCTTTCTGACCGATGTTGCGAATTTCGCCAACACGCCAGCGTTGTTGGGAAGCGTCGAGTTATCCGGACCGGATACAGAGGCCTCTGTCGCGATCGTCCATTCCTTCGTGGGAAACCAGGGCGACGCGTGGACGGTCACCAGCGCGGCGCTCGATCGGTTCGTCGATGAACAGCGGCTAATGGACGCCAGCGACTCGACGCCGGCGATCGAGGAAAAAGCCGTCTACCAGCGTTACATGGCGCAAACCGGCAAACGGGTCGCGGAAATGCAAGTTGCGTTGGCCAGCCGAGACGACATCGCGGACTTCCGTCCCGAACCGATGACACCTTCCGACGTCGTGCGCGTCATCGATCGACTGATGGTTCGCGCCGAACAGACGTTCGACCGCCTCGCTCACGCCAAGTTGCCCGAGGCGGATCGGCTTTTGGCCGACGAAGTGCTGAGCATCCGCACGATGTTGCACGGACGGCTCACCGAGCTGCTTCCGCCCAACATTGAGATGTACAATATTCGGCATCACGGCGACTTCCACCTCGGGCAAATTCTCGTCGTGCGGGATGATATCTTTATCATCGATTTCGAGGGTGAGCCGCGGCGAAGCCTGGCCGAACGGCGAATGAAGGCACCAGCCGCGCGCGACGTCGCCGGTCTGATCCGGTCGATCGATTATTCAGTGACGTCTGCTCACCAGCGAGCGCTGAAGATCGCCCCGGATGAAGACGGACGTCTCGGTGACGCTTTGTCCGCGTGGCGCGAGGAAGCGACGCAGACTTTCCTCACGGCCTATCGCGAGGCGATGTCCGATTCCCGGCTCTGGCCACAGGATGACGATGGCACCGATAGAACCTTGCAATTCTTCCTGCTCGAAAAGGCGTTCTACGAGATCGACTACGAACTGGCGCACCGTCACGATTGGCTTCGTGTCGCATTGGGCGGTGCACTCCGCGTGTTGCGCAAATAAGATCGGAACCTTGTATTACCGAACTTTCTTCCGAAGGACGCGCCATTATCGAGGGGCGGCATTCAGACCCGTTCCATTACCTTGGCCGTCACCGCGAGAATGACCGTCAGGTGATCCGCGCCTATCTGCCGGAAGCGTCCGAGGTGCGCGTCATCGACGAGCAAGGCGGCGAAACCGCGCTAACGCGCGTTCACGACGCCGGCCTTTTTCTGGGCGCCTTATCCAATGATGGTGAACGCTACCGCCTTCGGGCCCGCTATGGGGCCGACACAGTCGAGTTGGAGGATCCCTATCGTTTCCCGCCGATCCTGACCGACTTCGACCTCTATCTGCTCGGTGAAGGTACCCACCAGCGGCTCTATGACAAACTCGGCGCTCACCGGATGACAATGGACGGCGTCGAGGGTGTCGGCTTCGTCGTATTCGCACCGAATGCGAAGGCCGTCGCGGTCGTCGGCGATTTCAATTTTTGGGATCGGCGCCGCCACCCGATGCGCGTCCGAAATAACGGATATTGGGAGTTGTTTGTGCCCGGCGCGGCGGTTGGCGACCGCTACAAATTTGCGATTGCGGATCACAACGGCGATCCCCTGCCGCTGAAGTCCGATCC
>JAFEFK010000894.1 GCA_018240625.1 Pseudomonadota bacterium | reverse complement strand
TTCTCCTCCTCCGTCATCCCGTTCGAAGTCCCGGAGCAGATGCGCGCCTTCGCCGAAAAAGGCGTCTCGCAGGCTCGCGACAACTATGCAAAATTCAAGGAAGCCGCGCAGAGCGGCAACGGCACCATCGAGGCCGTGTTCGGCGCTGCCAGCAAGGGCGCGCATGCCTATTCCGCCAAGGTCCTCGATTTCTTTCAGGCCAACACCAACGCCAGCTTTGACTTCATGCAAGAGCTGGTCGGCGTGAAAACGCTATCGCATGCGACGGAAGTGTGGAGCACCCACGCCCGCAAGCAGGTCGAGACCTTCTCAGCCCAGGCCAAGGAGCTTGCGGAACTGGCCCAGAAGATCGCGACCGAGACCGTCGAACCGATCAAGACCGGCGCATCGAAGCTGATCCAGCCGGCCGCCTGATCGAGCGCATCGTCCGCCACGCGCGATAAAACCCGGACCGGTCGCGGCCCGGGTTTCTTTGTTTGTTGTGATTGCGCCAGATGGCCGATTCCGGCTTATCTGCGGCCTTGCCAAAGCAGGGCGTTGCACCTAGTTTCCGCCCGTTCGCGACCCCATCTGTGGGGCCGATCAAGGATGCAGTTGTAGCTCAGTTGGTTAGAGCGCCGGTCTGTGGATCCGGAGGTCGGTGGTTCGAGACCACCCAACTGTACCATTCATAAAGTCAAGTTCCGACATCAAATAACTTATTCTGAAAATGGTCGAGTGGTGAACCCGTACCGCGTGCGGTTGGCTAATTCTGCGGGCCCTCGCTTTGACGCTAAAGTTGATCGCCAGCGGTTGCCCTCACTTGCTCCGGCTAATCGGGATTTTTTGTGCTGAGGATCATGTCTCGATGGAACTTCGATCGCACTCCGCCCGTTGAATCCTTGCGGCTCTCGTCCGCAGGGAGGTTGCGATGACCGATTTGCATCTTTGGCGCCCCGCCGCCCGCGCACCGATCGACGACATGCGCGGGACCGTGCACGAGGAAACCAACTACGCCATCGGCTGGATGCTCAGCGCCTTGCTGACCTTGGCAGTCGTGTCCGTGGTTTGGGAGTTCGGTTTTTGAAATCGGATGCGGCTGGTTCCTGAGATCAGATCCGGCGCGATGCGGATCTTGCGCACGCCGGGAACAGGTTAGACAAAACGCGTACCGATGCGTTGGTGCCGCAGCCAGAAACCGGCAAAATTGGCTGCGTCCATCATCCCTGTTGTGGCCGGTTGTCACCCGGCGTGCCCATGACAATGCACCGCGATGGCAATGGTTGCACGGCGGGCACCGCGATGGCAATGGTTGCACGGCGGCCGCGGGACCTCCGATTACCTCCGGTTCAAGACAGCCGCGAAATCCGCACGGCTCACATAAGCGGGTTGATCTGACGACCGCTCCATCCCGCACTGACGAGAAAGGCTGCCCGTGAGGGCAGCCCGTTCACCGCGACGACAAGAGCGGTTACTTGCTCATGCTGCCCTTCTTCATCTTGTCCTTCGACATCTTGCCGTTGGACATGCCCGTCGTGCTGCCGTTCTGCATCGCGCCGGTCGCAGCCGGCGACCCGCTCTTGCTGGCGTCATTCGTCATCGGTTTCGTCGAGGGCGTCTGGGCCGACTGCGCCCCGGTTGGCGCTGTCGTTCCGGTCTGGGCCATCGCGCCCGCGGTCGCAAACGCGGAGAGGGCGGCAACGCAGCTTGTGATCAAAAGAGCTTTTCGCATGAAATCCTCCAGTTATATTTTGTCGGGGACCAATGCACGGAGACATGCGCCGTTCCAAAATCACGAGCCAAGCCGAACGATTATTTTTTTCGACGCGTTGAAACGATTTCGTTGTGTCAACGTGGGTGACCGAGCCTGATATTCAGCTCAATCCTAGCGACTGCCAGACTGCACGCGCGGACCTGCACCGTGGCCGCTTGCCAATGCACCGGCCTTCGCTCACACTCGCGGCGTCTGCGATCGTTCTTTTTCAAGATTCGCCTTTCAAGATTTGCATTGGGGATTGCCAGATGACCCGGTCCAAAATTTTTCCGAGCTGTTTTGCGTTCGCAGCGGCGATTTCGGTGGCTGCATTTTTGACGGAAGCGCGCGCCTACACGCCGGAGGAGCAGCAGGCTTGCAGCGGCGATGCGTTCCGGCTCTGCGGTCCCGAGATTCCGGACGTCGATCGCGTTGCCGCATGCATGGCCAGGCAGCAAGCGCAGCTTAGCCCCGGATGCCGGGTATTCTTCAGGCCGATTGAACCGGCCGTGGCTCCGGTCACGGTGCGAAAGCCGCAAAAGGTCCGCAAACCGGCTCGCGCACGGCCGCATCACAAGCGAAGGCCACATCGCGAGTCCTGATCGTGCGGCAGGGGCGGGCGGTAGCCGGGTTGTTTGGTCCGCGATTGTCTAACGCGATGACCTGTGAAAGCCGCGGTGTCAGATTGCGGCGGAATTGTGCTGGCGCGACAAACCGCCGCGTTGTCCCCGCGTCAGCGATCAACATCTCCCGATGATGGAAAGAGCAGCCGGCATCGACCACAGAGCGGAGCTCGATCGGCATTTTGCGTGGTTCGAAAGTAAAATGCCGCCGCGGCTGGCGACATTCGTTGGCTGGCTTCGCAAGCCGTCGTCGCGTCTGGTCCGCATTCCCCTGGCGATCCTGTTGATCGTCGGAGGCATCTTCAGCTTTCTTCCCATCCTCGGGTTGTGGATGCTGCCGCTTGGACTCGTTTTGCTTGCGCAGGACATGCCGTTTCTCGAGAAGCCGATCGCGCGGATGCTTGGCTGGCTCGAGCGCAAATGGAAAGAGCGGCAAGCTGCAAAGCGCGTGCAGTGAAGTGTCGGATGCCTCTCGCGATTCAATTTTTCCCGCTTGCGCGATCGAGGGTGTGACTCAAAAGCCCTCTTTTTGAAAAAAATCGTCGTCTGGCCGGAATTCTCGATAAATTTATCTTTGACGAATCAGCGTGCTGATTCATTTTCGCCTCCTGGGGTCAATCTGGAGGCCAAGGTATGAACGTCATTGTTTTCGCATCGCGTAAAGGTGGCTCGGGCAAAAGCACTCTGGCTGCTCACCTTGCCGCGCAGGTTCACAAGGCATCGAAGCCGTGCCTGCTTGTCGATGCCGATCCGCAGGGCTCGCTGACGCTCTGGCACAAGCTGCGTGGCACCAACGAACCGCCGATCAGAGCGGCCAATCGCTCGGTCACCGAAATCGTCAACTCCGCCAAGCGCGACGGTTTTGAATGGGTTTTCATCGACACGCCGCCGAATCTGTCGGCCGTTGTCGACGATGCCATCAGGAACGCCACGATGGTGGTGATCCCGGCGCGGCCCGGCGTCTTCGACGTCAATGCCGTTCAGGAAACCATTCAGACTTGCCGGTCTGCGCGCAAGCCTTACGCCGTTGTGATCAACGGTGCGCCGGCCATGCGCGACGGCGCCGAAAGCCCGATCGTCACGATCGCGCGCGAGGCGCTTGCGAAATTCCGCGCCCCGGTGTGGAGCGGTCAGGTGACCAATCGCGCCGATCTTCTGCTCGCGCTCGCACACGGCGAAGGCGCGCGCGAATACGATTCGGAAGGACGCGCGGCGTCGGAAATCGGACGGCTGTGGGCCGCGATCGAACGTTCGGTCAAGGCGATCCGCGGCGCGGCATCCTCGGGCGGGGCCATGCATAGACAGGCGGCCTGATCGCCACATCGATCGGTCGATAAAAAACGCGCAAGTCCGCGCGTTTTTCTTTTTGCGTGAAGGTGGGATTTTCAGACTGAAGCGGCGAGCTGGAAGTAGATGGCGCGGGCCTGCCGCGCTTGCTCATGTCGTTGGCGGTCGTTTATTCGCAAGAAAACGCAGCGCAACGGGTCTTGTCACGCAACGCGCCTTGTCCCGCAATGCGATCCGACATCGATGTCACATCGCGGGATGAAGGATCGATCCGGCGCGTCTCCGTCCGATTTCGCGATCGAGTCTGCGGGCCAGCTCCGCGCCAACCTCCACCATCGGCAGGCGGACTTCGGCGCTGTCGATCAGGCCGGTGCGCCACAGCCAGTGTTTTAGCGGAGCGGGACTTGGCTCGGCGAACAGAAGTTGCGTCAGAGGCGCGACCATTCGCCAGAGCGCATGGGCGTCGTCGCGATTGCCGGCCAGCAGCAGGGTGCGGATCGCCGCAAAAGTTTCGGTTTCGAGATGCGCGGACGCGAGGATGGCGCCGTCGGCGCCGTCGGCGAGTGCATCGAAGTATTGCGCGTCCTCGCCTGTCAGAATCGCGAAGCCCTCTGGACGCTGGCGCAGGAGCTCGATGGACTGCTCGCGTACGGCGCAACAGTCTTTCAGCCCGACGATGTTGGTATGACGCGCCAGTTGCAGCATCGCGTCGTTGCCGAGATTGACGCCCGTGCGGTAGGGAATGTTGTAAATCATCAGAGGATGCGCGGCACGATCGGCCAGCGTCGTGAAATGCCGCAGCAAGCCGCGCTGCGACGGACGCACGTAATGGGGCGTCGAGATCAGGTAGCCGTCGATTGGCCACGCCGCCGTCTCGTCCAGCGTTTCGCACAGCTTCGCGGTGTTGCTGCCGGACAGCCCGAGATAGATCGCGATCGGCCGCCCGCTCGCGCGCACCTCCGCGCGTGTCAGTGCGGCAATTCGCTCCAGCTCAGCGAGCGCGAGAGTCATGCCTTCGCCCGTCGTGGCGCCGAGGATGAAACCATCGACCGGTGCGCCGGCGTAGTGGGCGACGAGGCGACGGAGCGAGCCTCCGTCGAGCTGTCCGTCCTTGAATGGCGTGACGAGCGGTAGCCAAAGGCCGTGCAAGGCCTCGCGGGCGGTGGTCATATCCATCTCCTTGAGTTGCAAGCCGGAGACGGGAGACAATAAAAAACCCCGTCCGAACGGCGGGGTTTGGGATCGGTGATGCTCGAAAGACGTTATCGCATGCGATCGCAAGGCCCCGGGGAGAGGCCTTTTTTCGACTGCGTGGCGATGCAGAAAATCATCTTCATGGGGCGATGATGTGGTGCGGCGTCTATGTTGTCAATGCGACGATGCATGTCGCAACGCTGTCTGTGACACGCAAAAAAAACCGGGCTCCGAGGAGCCCGGTTTAAGGCAATGGCCACGTGAGGCCGACACAATCACCTTCCAAGAGGGATAACCAGGTTTTCGCGCCACTGGAGGAGGGGGACAAATGCGCAACGCGAACCCTTGGTGTGCATGCAGTATGATCCCCGCCATGCCGCCGCAGCAACACTCGGGGTCGCATGTCAGTCATGCGGAGTCCGGGGTGCGGCGCAATGTCGTCGTTGCAACAGCAAGCAAACGGATTTCGCGACGCGAGCTGCGGTGCCGTCAGGAAGGCCAGCGCTGCGCCTTGCTCACCACGAAATCGCGGAAAACCTGCACGCGAGCGACGGTTTTCAGCTCTTCGGGATACACAAAATACGTATCAAGCTGGATCGAATCGGATTCGCCGAACAACTGCACCAGCCGGTTGTTCTCACCGACCAGATAATCCGGCAATGCAGCTATGCCGAGTCCTTGCTGACAGGCGCTGAACAGGCCGAGGATGTTGTTGACCTTGAAATAGGGTTCGCGCGGACCCGAGCCGTTGCGCCCGGCCTCGATCAACCAGCTTCGATTCTGGAGATGCGGCGGTACCTGCGTATCGCTGAGCATGATGATGCGATGCCCGTCCAGTTCTTCCAGCGTGCGCGGGGTGCCGAAGTGCTTGACGTATTCGGTCGAACAGTAGGCGTGGAAACCCATCGCGAAAAGTTTGCGCTGAATGAGATCCGGCTGGGTCGGCTTGCGCGTGCGGATCGCGATGTCGGCCTCGCGCATCGATAGATCGAGTTCTTCGTCGGTGACGATCAGCGAGATCCGGATCTCCGGATAAAGCGCGGTAGATTCGCCGTGCGGTGGGGTCAGGCAGTTGATGCGGACGCCCGGCGGTGTCGTGGTTGTGTGGTGGCTGCTGGGTTGTGCGTGGCTGTCGGTGAGTTTTGCACGCGCCGCCTGCAATTGCATGAAGACGTCGTGCGCGGTGCGAAACAGCAGGTCGCCCTGTTCGGTCAGGATAAGTCCGCGCGCATGACGATGAAACAGCGACACCGAGAGCTCCTGCTCCAGTGCGCTGACCTGCCGCGATACCGCCGACTGCGACAGCCCGAGCTGTTCGCCGGCATGGGTGAAGCTGCCAGCCTCCGCCGCGGCGTGAAACACTTTCAGCTTGTCCCAGTCCATATCGGCAAACCCGTCGCGATTGCGTGCCATAACTACTCCGCCGCCGCGCGGTCGCTCGCATGTGCTGCGAGAAAACGTTCGGCTTCCAATGCGGCCATGCAGCCAAGGCCCGCGGCCGTGACTGCCTGGCGATAAACCTCGTCGGCGACATCGCCGGCCGCGAACAGGCCGGGCACCGACGTCGCCGTCGAATTCGGCGCGACCTCGACATAGCCCGAACTTTTCAGCTTGACCTTGCCGGCCACGAGTTCGGTGGCGGGGGCATGGCCGATCGCGATGAACACGCCATCGGCTGCGACGTCCGTCAGCGCACCGGTCTTGACGTTCTTCAGCCGGACATGGGTGACCTTGCCCGGATTTTCGGTGCCAGCGATTTCGTCGACGGCTGAGTCCCAGATCACCTTGATCTTGGGATGCTTGAACAGCCGGTCCTGCAGGATGCGTTCGGCGCGGAAGTGATCGCGGCGATGAACGATGGTGACCTGCGACGCGAAATTGGTCAGGAACAGCGCTTCCTCGACCGCGGTATTGCCGCCGCCGACCACGATGACGTCCTTGCCGCGGTAGAAAAAGCCGTCACAGGTGGCGCAGGCCGAGACGCCAAATCCCTTGAATTTGTCTTCGGAGGGCAGGCCGAGCCAGCGCGCCTGCGCGCCGGTGGCCAGGATCACGGTCTCGGCGATATAGACATCGCCGCTGTCGCAGGTGAGGCGGAACGGCCGCTGCGACACGTCGAGCGCATTCACCAGATCGGTGACGATCCTGGTACCGACATGCGTCGCCTGTTTCTCCATCTGCTCCATCAGCCACGGGCCCTGGATCACGTCCGCAAAACCGGGATAGTTCTCCACATCGGTGGTGATGGTGAGCTGTCCGCCGGGCTGGATGCCCTGGATCAACACCGGCTCCAGCATGGCGCGCGCCGCATAGATCGCCGCCGTGTAGCCCGCCGGACCAGAGCCGATGATGACAACTTTGGCATGGACGGGAGCAGGCATAGGTCGGACCCCATGGTCAGGAAGCGAGCCTGCGCGGCCGGGAAAGTGCCCGTGGCAGCGGCGCGAAGGCATGAAAATGTCAAATCCAAGTCTAGGGTATCTGGCCAGCTATGCAAGATTTGCAATCCAAAACCGCAAAATTTCCCGTGAACTGGGGCTTTAGCGGGGCGTGGCGCAATAAAATTGCGCGGATCGCTCAACCTGCGCTAAGAGACTTGCCGGGATTCTCCTCATTTTGTTGCCTGCTTTGAGGTTGGACGCGCGTGTCGAAGAGCCTGGACGAAATCGACCTTAAAATTCTCAGCGAGATTCAGGCCGACGGCCGAATCACCAATGTCGAATTGGCGAAACGGGTCGGCATCTCGCCGCCGCCGTGTCTGCGCCGGGTGCGGACGCTGGAGGAAGAAGGTTACATCCAGGGCTATCGGGGATTGCTCGATCCGCAGCGGCTCGGTTTCGAGGTCACGGTTTTTGCCTCGGTGCACCTGTCCAGTCAGGCCGATGCCGACCTGCGCGCGTTCGAGGATTTTGTGCGCAAAGAGCCGCTGGTGCGCGAGTGCTGGATGCTGTCGGGCGAAGTCGATTTCATCCTGAAATGCGTGGCGCCGGACATGGCGACGTTTCAGGATTTCGTTTCGCACCTGACGGCCGCGCCGCATGTGCGCAACGTGCGGACCTCGCTGGTGTTGCACAATTCCAAGAATGACGCGGCCGTGCCGCTGGAACTGAGAGTCACGGGCTGATGTAAGTCGGAAGCGCTCAACGTCGTCATTGCGAGAAGCTCAGTTCCTCGTCTTCGCAAGGGCGACGCGCAGCGTCGTCCCGGGGCGACGAAGCAATCCAGTCCTTGCTTGCAGCTTCTGGATTGCTTCGCTTCGTTCGCAATGACTGAGATACGTTCAGTCCTTGTTGCGCAGCATCTTGTCGAGGCTCAGAGGACCGCCGCCGGACGTTGCGAGATACAGACATGCGAAGCAGAACGCGATCGCCGCGGTGCCGCCGTTGATCAGGGGTAACGCACCTTTTGGAAAATGTCCGATGAAGTAGGCGAAGGCCATCTCGCCAGCGAGGATAAAGGCGACGGGGCGCGTGAACAGGCCGACCATCAGCAGCGCGCCGAGCACTAATTCCATTGCGCCTGCGGTCATGATCAGCGGCGGCGGGTTTGCGAAATAGGGCAGCGCCGGAAACTTGAAAATCTTGGCGACGCCATACTGAAACAGTAGCAGCCCGATAATGAAACGGAGCAGGCTGAGCGCCGTCGGCTGCCATTTGGAAAGCATTTGGTCCATGTCGTTACCCCCGGTTGCAATTGCTGCGATTTGTAGCATGCCCCCGGTTCTCGTCACCGCTGGCCGCCGCAAATGCCAACATTTTTACTTTCGAAATATTCCAGTCGGGAAGATGCCGGATTCGGCTTGTTCCGCGTCATTGCCGCGCGGCGGCGAGTTGACCGCGGGCTAGATGGCGGCGATGCAGTCGATTTCGATATCGAACGGGCCGGGCCACGCCGGGACGTTGACAAAGATGCGCGCCGGCGGGTTTTTCGGAAAATAGCGGGCGTAGATCGCGTTGACGGCGGCGAATTTTTCGACCGAGGTGCAATACACATTGCATTTGAGCACGTTTTCCAGCGATGAGCCCGCTGTTTTCAGGCACAGCTTCATCTGCTCCAGAACGAGTTCGGTCTGCCGCTCGATCGGAGCTTCGATCACTTCGCCGGTGGCCGGATCGAACGGCGGAAATCCTGACACGTAGACCGTGTCGCCGTGGCGGGTCACTGCCGAGGTCGGCGCTTTCCATCGCTCGAGATAGGTCGATAGCGGTTCCACACGGATGATTTCTCGTTTCATTCCGACTCTCTTCTCGGGTTGGCGACTCCCAGAACCTAGCGGTTCGGGGTCGACCGGGCGAGAAGCATTTATTCGATCGGCGTCGAAGTGTGTTAGTGCGCGCCGGCCATCAATCCAGGCAGCGAACTACCTTGGGCTGACAGGCAAAGCCGATGTTGGAACAAACCGGCGGCGCATCGCCTGCGCCGCGCGAGCAATTGGCGCAGTCATCGGTCCACCGGCTGCAATTCGGCGGACCTTTGTGTATTGAAATTTCCTTCGCCGCGGGAGGTTTTGGGATTGCAAGATCCGCGGCGAGAACGGCGCTGACGGACATGGCGGTTGCGGCGATAATGGCGGCTGTCAAAAGAAAACGTCGCATGAGGTTTCTCCCGCCGGGTTGGGCCGGAATAAAATAAGCATCAACAAAATGGCCGGAACGAAATCCCGGCCACTGTGACGGATTCTGGAAAAATAAACAGGGGGTCGACCATAGCGTTTTCGAGCGAAGTGGGTACCGGTTCGCGTGAAGAAAACGCGTCAAATCAAAATCATAGAGCCCCGCTTCTGATTCCATCAGAAGCGAAAAGGCCCTAGCGCCACTCGACCTTGGTGATCTCGTAAGCCTTGGCGCCGCCGGGCGCGACGACCTCGACCGACGAGCCTTTCTTCTTGCCGATCAGCGCGCGTGCGAGTGGCGAGGTAATCGAGATGCGGCCTTTCTTGGCGTCGGCTTCGGTTTCGCCGACGATCTGCCACACTGTTTTCTTGTCGGTATCCTCGTCGATCAGCGTGACGGTGGCGCCGAACTTGATGGTATCGCCGGACAGTTTGGTGATGTCGATGATATCGGCACGCGCGAGCTTGTCTTCCAGCTCGGCGATGCGGCCCTCGTTGTGCGACTGCTCTTCTTTCGCCGCATGGTATTCCGCGTTCTCCGACAGGTCGCCATGCGAGCGCGCTTCCGCGATCTGCTCGATAATGCGCGGCCGGTCCTCCGACTGGCGCTTCTTCAGCTCCTCTTCGAGCGCAACGTGACCGCCGGGAGTCATCGGAACCTTGTCGACCATCTCACTTCGTCCTTCGCTTCATCGGCAGCGCGCGAAACGGCTTTTTCGGCCCTGAAGTCCGGCCGCAAAAATCCGTACGTGCCTGGCTGCTTACGACCGGCCAGAGCCGGAACAGAACATCCCCACGGCCGGCAAGTTCCGGCTCTGAGGGAATTTTTGCAAGCCGGTACTCGGGCCAATGAGCCCGATTCAGGCCTACGTTTCGGAAAAATAACTCTGCAACGTGCGCACCTCAAGGTCCCCGCCCAGATAGGCGCGGATTCCCTGCGCGGCCGCCACGGCACCCGAAAGAGTGGTGTAATACGGGACTTTATGCAAGAGGGCAGCGCGCCGCAGCGAGCGGCTGTCGGCCAGCGCCTGTGGCCCCTCGGTGGTATTGAATACCAGTTGCACCTCGCCGTTCGTGATCGCGTCCACGATGTGCGGCCGGCCTTCCAGCACCTTGTTGATCTTTTCGGTCGGCACGCCGCCGTCTGCGAGAAAGCGCTGCGTGCCCGAGGTGGCGATCACCTTGAAGCCGACCGAAGACAACAGCTTCACGGCCTCGAGAATCCGGGTCTTGTCGATTTCGCGGACCGAGACGAACACCGTGCCCTTGTGCGGTACCCGCGTGCCGCCGCCGAGCTGGCTCTTGGCGAAGGCGCTCTCGAACGAGCGGTCGATGCCCATGACTTCGCCGGTCGATTTCATCTCGGGACCGAGCACGGTATCGACGCCGGGGAAGCGCGCGAACGGAAACACTGACTCCTTGACGCCGACGTGGCCGAGCTTCTGCGGCCTGAGATTGAAGGCGGCGAGTTTTTCACCGGCCATGATCCGCGCCGCGATTTTTGCGACGGGAATGCCGACCACCTTGGCGACGAACGGCACCGTGCGCGAGGCGCGGGGGTTCACTTCCAGCACGTAGATATCGCCGTCCTTGATTGCGTACTGCACGTTCATCAGGCCGACGACATCGAGGCCGAGTGCGAGTTCGCGGGTCTGCCGCTCCAGTTCAGCGATGGTGGCGGCATCGAGCGAGCGCGGCGGCAGCGAGCAGGCCGAGTCGCCGGAGTGAATGCCGGCTTCCTCGATATGCTCCATGATGCCGACGACGAAGGTGTCCTTGCCGTCGCACAGGCAATCGACATCGATCTCGACGGCGTCGGACAGATAGCGATCGAACAGCAGCGGATTGGTGCCGAGCACGGTATTGATCTGGCCGGTCTTGTCGTTCGGATAGCGCGCCTTGACGTCGCCCGGCACCAGTTCCGGCAAGGTGCCGAGCAGGTAGTCGCCGAGCTGGGATTCCTCGCGGATGATCTGCATCGCGCGGCCACCGAGCACGTAGGACGGACGAACGACAAGGGGAAGTCCGAGATCGGCGGCGACGAGACGCGCCTGCTCGACCGAATAGGCGATTCCGTTTTTGGGCTGTTTGAGTTTCAGCTTGTCGAGAATGCGTTTGAAACGGTCGCGGTCTTCCGCGAGGTCGATGGCGTCGGGCGACGTGCCGAGGATCGGCACGTCGGCCGCCTCCAGCGCGCGCGCGAGTTTGAGCGGCGTCTGGCCGCCGAACTGCACGATCACGCCGTGTAGGGTGCCGTTCTGCCGCTCGGTGTCGACGATCTCCAGCACATCCTCCGCGGTGAGCGGCTCGAAGTAGAGCCGGTCGGCGGTGTCGTAGTCGGTCGACACCGTTTCGGGGTTGCAGTTGATCATGATGGTCTCGTAACCGGCATCGTGCAGCGCGAAGCAGGCGTGACAGCAGCAGTAATCGAATTCGATGCCCTGACCGATACGGTTGGGCCCGCCGCCGAGGATGATCACCTTGGTCTTGTCGGTCGGCGCGCTTTCGTCGGCGACGTTGCCTGCGAACGGCGACTCGTAGGTGGAGTACATGTAGGCGGTGGGGGATGCGAACTCGGCGGCGCAAGTGTCGATGCGTTTGAACGCCGGGCGCACGCCGAGCGTGCGGCGGAGCGACTTGACCTCCGCCTCGGTTTTGCCAGCGAGCACCGCGAGCCGCGCATCCGAAAAGCCCATCGCTTTCAGCGTGCGCATTCCGAAGGCATTGCCCGGCAATCCATGAGAGCGGACCTTGTTTTCCATCTCGACGATGCCGCGCATCTCCGCGAGGAACCACGGATCGATCTTGCAGGAGGTGAAAATCTCCTCGTTGGTCCAGCCGAGCCGCATCGCCTGGGCGACCTGCAGCAGCCGATTTGGCGTCGGCGTGCCGAGCGCGGCGCGGATCGCGTTCTTGTCGTCGTCCTTGCCGAGACCTTCGATCTCGATCTCGTCGAGTCCGGTGAGGCCGGTCTCGAGCCCGCGTAGCGCCTTCTGCAGGCTCTCCTGGAAGGTGCGGCCGATCGCCATGACTTCGCCGACCGATTTCATCGAGGTGGTCAGGGTCTGGCTGGCGCCGGGGAATTTTTCGAACGCAAAGCGTGGAATCTTGGTGACGACGTAATCGATGGTCGGCTCGAAGGAGGCCGGCGTCGCGCCGCCGGTGATGTCGTTGGCGATTTCATCCAGCGTGTAGCCGACCGCGAGCTGAGCTGCGACCTTCGCGATTGGAAAACCCGTCGCTTTCGAGGCCAGCGCCGAGGAGCGTGAGACGCGCGGATTCATTTCGATGACCACCATGCGGCCGTCGGCAGGATTGACGCCGAACTGCACGTTGGAGCCGCCGGTCTCGACGCCGATCTCGCGCAGAACGCTAAGCGAGGCGTCGCGCATGATCTGGTATTCTTTATCCGTGAGGGTGAGGGCAGGGGCGACGGTAATGGAATCGCCGGTATGAACGCCCATTGGATCGAGGTTCTCGATCGAGCAGATGATGATGCAGTTGTCCTTCTTGTCGCGGACGACTTCCATCTCGTACTCTTTCCAGCCGAGCACGGACTCCTCGATCAGCACCTCGTTGGTCGGGGAGGCGTCGAGGCCGCGCTCGATGATGTCGAGAAACTCTTCGCGGTTATAGGCGATACCGCCGCCGGTGCCGCCCATGGTGAAGGAGGGGCGGATGATCGCGGGCAAGCCGATTTCGGAGAGCGCCATCAGCGCTTCGCCGAGCGCGTGCTCCTGATAGCGCTTGCGCCGATCGTTCTCGTGCAGAGTCCACTGCCGCTCGTGTTCGGCCAGCGCCTCGCCGGTGAGTTTGGCTTTCTCTTCGAGATACTTGTCGCGGTATTGTTTTTTCAGCGCCGAGGCGTTGGCAAGCCGCGACTTCGGCGTTTCCAGGCCGATCTTGGTCATGGCCTCGCGAAACAGTTGCCGGTCCTCCGCCTTGTCGATGGCGTCGGCGGTGGCGCCGATCATCTCGACATCGAACTGATCGAGCGTGCCTTGTTTGCGCAAGGAGAGCGCGCAATTTAGCGCGGTCTGGCCGCCCATGGTCGGCAGCAGCGCGAAGCCGCCGGGGACGACGTTGCGCTCTTTCTCGATGATCTTGGCAACGATTTCGGGGGTGATCGGCTCGATATAGGTGGCATCCGCCAGCTCCGGATCGGTCATGATCGTTGCCGGGTTCGAATTGACCAGGACGATCCGGTAGCCCTCTTCCTTCAGCGTTTTGACCGCCTGGGTGCCGGAATAGTCGAATTCGCAGGCCTGGCCGATGACGATGGGGCCGGCGCCGATGATGAGGATGGTCGAGATGTCGGTGCGTTTAGGCATTGCTGCTCAATAGTGGATCGGGCGAGAATTTGCGACAGCGAAGAGAGGCCGCGGCGAAACCCTCTCCCCACCGGGGAGAGGGTAGGGTGAGGGGGCTCTATGACGAGGACCGGCATCGGACGCGCACGTGGCCTGCGCCGGCGCATGACGGATGCCGAGAAACTGATCTGGAGCAGGGTTCGCGATCGCCGGCTGTTGCGCGTCAAATTCAAACGGCAACATCCGCTGTGCGGCTACATTGTGGATTTCGCCGCGCTGGACCTGAAGCTCGTCGTCGAAATAGACGGCGGACAGCATGCTGAGAGGGTCGAGGAAGACAAGGCCCGAACCAGAATTTTGGAAGAATCCGGGTATCGCGTCATT
>JAFEFK010000893.1 GCA_018240625.1 Pseudomonadota bacterium | reverse complement strand
CGGGGGTGCGGCAAGCCGAAGGCCGCTGCCCGTCCATGCAGCGAATTACCGCTGCATTTGCATGATTTGATCCATCGGCATCATGTTGTGATTGAGGTTCGCCATGATCCAGAGCGAGCCGCCGATCAGGAGGATGACGATCAGGACGCCGAAGGCCAGCGCCATGACGTTGTTGGTGTTGTCAGGGCCGGTGGTGATGTGCAGGAAGAAAACCAGATGCACGCCCATCTGCGCGATGGCGAGCACAACGAGCGCGACCGGGATACTCGGCTGCCAGACCAGATCGGTACCGGCGATGAAGAACGACGTCGCGGTCAGAAGGATGGCAAGGCCGAGCCCCACGCCATAGCCGATCAGGCGCTGACCGATACTGGCACCCTCATCTCCGGGAGCCACATCGTGCGAGCTCATTTCGGTGTCGCTCATGCTGCGCTCCCAAGGAGATAGACGACCGTGAAGACCGCGACCCAGATGATATCGAGCGCGTGCCAGAACAGCGCGAAGCACAGGATGCGGCGCCGAATATCGGGGCGAAAACCCTTGGCGGCGACCTGCGCCATCATCGTGAGCAGCCACAGGATGCCGTCCGACACGTGCAGGCCATGGCAACCGACCAACGTGAAGAACGCCGACAGGAATGCGCTGCGGGTCGGTCCGGCGCCCTGCGCCACAAGGCTTGCGAATTCTCTCGCTTCCAGCGAGAGAAATGCGAGCCCCAACGCGCAGGTCACGGCCATCGCGGCCTGAAACCAGACCCGGTTACGAACGTCAGCCGCGATGCTGGCAAGGCCACACGTGAAACTGGACGCCAGCAGGCAACCGGTCTCGATCGCGACGCTGCGCAGATCGAACAGTTGTGCCCCGCCGGGGCCGCCTGCGGTCTGGTCGTGCAGAACGGCGTAGGTCGCAAAGAACGCCGAGAACATCACCATGTCGCTCAGCAGGAATATCCAGAACCCATAGCCGGTAACGATACGTTTCGGAGCCGGGCCGCGCTGATTGCTTGCACGCTGATCGTGATCCAGGGCCCCGAGGTGATGGGGATCGCCGTGCGCGGTCGCGGTCGCTGCTGCGGTCATGAACGGACGCCCGCCGCGCTGAACCGCGCATGCTGCCGGGCGCGATGCGCGCGGTCTATTCGCGTCACTTCCGCGGCGGGCACGATATATTCGTCCTCGTCGCGCCACGCAAAAACGACAAAGGTTGCGAATGCGCCGATTGCGCCAGCGATGACCATCCACCAGATGTGCCAGATCAGCGCGAAGCCCATGACCGTTGCAAAAAATGCGCAGACGAATCCGGTCGGCGAATTGCGCGGCATCTCGATCGGCTTGTAGTGCCCTTCATTGGCCTCTTCGGCATCGTCCTTGGCATGCTGCTTGAGCGCCCAGTAGGCATCTTCACCCGTCACGTCGGGCAGCACGGCGAAGTTGAATGCCGGCGGCGGCGAAGCCGTCGCCCATTCGAGCGAACGTCCGTCCCAGGGATCGCCCGATACATCGCGCAATTCCTCGCGGCGGCGGATGCTGACAACAAGTTGCGCGATCTGAAACGCGATCCCGATCATGATGAGGCCCGCACCGAGCGCAGCGGCCACCAGCCATGGGCGCCATTCCGCGACGTCGTAATGCTGCATCCGCCGCGTCATGCCGAGGAAACCGAGGACGTAGAGCGGCATGAACGCCAGGTAGAAGCCTGAAATCCAGAACCAGAACGCCGCTCGCCCCAGTCCTTCGTGCAGCCGGAAACCGAACGCTTTCGGAAACCAGTAGGTGTATCCGGCGAACGCGCCGAACAGCACGCCGCCGATGATGACGTTATGGAAATGCGCCACCAGAAACAGGCTGTTGTGCAGCAGGAAATCGGCCGGCGGCACCGCCAGCAGGACGCCGGTCATGCCGCCGATGATGAACGTGATCATGAAGCCGATCGACCACAGCATCGGGCTCGTGAAGCGGATGCGGCCGCCATACATCGTGAACAGCCAGTTGAAGACCTTCACACCCGTCGGCACCGCGATGATCATCGTCGCGATTCCGAAGATCGCGTTGACGTCCGCGCCCGCGCCCATCGTGAAGAAATGATGCAGCCATACCATGAACGACAGAATGCAGATCGCCATGGTGGCTGCCACCATCGAGCGATAGCCGAACAGCGGCTTTGACGAAAACGTTGAGATGACTTCCGAGAAGACGCCAAAAGCGGGCAAGACCAGAATGTAGACCTCGGGATGCCCCCACGCCCAGATCAGGTTCATGAACATCATCACGTTGCCGCCGGCATCGTTGGTGAAGAAGTGAAAGCCGAGGTAGCGATCCAGCAGCAGCATCGCGAGCGTTGCTGTCAGGATCGGAAACGCGGCAATGATCAGCAGATTGGAGGCGAGTGCCGTCCAGCAGAACATCGGCATCCGCAGATAGCCCATGCCGCGCGTGCGAATCTTCAGGATGGTGGTGACGAGATTGATGCCGGCAACGAGCGTTCCGACTCCCGATATTTGCAGCGCCCAGCAATAGTAGTCGACGCCGACGCCGGGCGAATACGTCAGTTCCGACAGCGGCGGGTACGGCAGCCAGCCCGTTCGCGCGAATTCACCGACCATCAGCGAGATATTCACAAGCAGCGCGCCGGTGGCGGTCAGCCAGAAGCCTACGGAATTCAGGGTCGGAAACGCCACATCGCGCACGCCGAGTTGCAGCGGCACCACGAAATTCATCAGCCCGATCATGAACGGCATCGCCACGAAGAAGATCATGATAGTGCCGTGCGCCGAGAACACCTGATTGTAGTGCTCCGGCGGCAAAAACCCCTGCGAATGAAACGCCACCGACTGTTGCAGCCGCATCATGACGGCGTCGGAAAACCCGCGCAACAACATCACCATCGCGAGCAGCGTGTACATCACGCCGATCCGCTTGTGATCGACGCTGGTGATCCACTCGTGCCAGAGATACGGAAGATGTCCCTTGAGGACGACCCAGAGCAGAATGCCTGTTATCGCGAATGCCACCACACCGGACGCGATCATCGGAAGCGGCTGATCGATCGGAATCGCGGCCCAACTCAGCTTACCGAACATCTCTGACTCCCGTTGGTTCAACGGAAGACGAAGCATCCTGCGGCCCTAGCGCAGGCGGCAATTTCTGGGTGGCTATCGCCTCGAACAAGTTTTGGTCGTCGAGCCGGAACGTCGTTGGCTTGTCGTTTGTCGAGGGCTTTGCAAGCGTCGCGTAACTGTCGGCATTCAAGCGGCCGCCGGTTCTGCCGGTCTGCGCGGCCCAGTCGTTGAAGGCGGATTCTGAAACAGCATGCACGGCAAAGCTCATGCCGGCGAACCCGTCGCCGCTGAAATGCGACGACAGCCCCTGATAATCGCCGGGCTTGTCGGCCTGCAAATTGAGCCGCGTCGTCATGCCGTTCATGGTGTAGATCATGCTGCCGAACTGCGGGATGAAGAACGCGTTCATGACGCTGGCCGACGTCAATGCGAATTGCAGCGGCACGCCGGATGGAATGGTCAGCGTATTGACGGTCGCGATTTTTTGATCCGGGTAGATGAACAGCCATTTCCAGTCGAGCGAGACCGCCTGGATTTTCAGCGGCTTCTGCGAACCCGGGATCGGCTTCCCCGGATCGAGTTCATGCGCGCCGATCCAGGCCACGCCACTCAGCAGGATCACGGTCAGCGCGGGAATCGACCACACCACGAGTTCGATACGGCCGGAATACGCCCACTCCGGCAGATAGCGCGCCCGCGAGTTGCCTGCGCGAAACCAGAAGGCAAAGGCGGCGATCGCGACAATGGTGGGGACCACGATCGCGAGCATGATCGCAAGCGAGTCGATCAGAATGGTCTTTTCGGCGGCGGCTATCGGACCCTGAGGATCAAGGATGTTCATTGATCGCTGGCGCGGCTGTTTTTGAAGGGCCCAGCGAGCGAAACGCGCTTCGCGCAGATTGGTTCCCTCGCCTACACCGCCATTTTACGATGCCGCACCGGCGCGCCCGATGTCAGCGATTCCGCCGCGTCGAGTATCGCGTTGGCATCGATGCCGTGGTGCCGGTAGAGATCGTCGATGGTGCCGGTCTGCCCGAAATGCTCGACGCCCAACGCCTCCATGCGATGACCGCAGACGGCCCCCAGCCATCCGAGCGTCGCCGGATGGCCGTCGAGCACCGTGACGATGCCGCAGTCGCGCGGCAGCGGCGACAGCAGCTTTTCGATGTGGCTGAGATAATGCGGTCCGCGCTTGCCGCGCCGCATCTTTCGCGCAGCCGTCCATCCCGCATGCAGCCGGTCGGCGGAGGTGATCGCCAACAGCCCGACATCGCGGCGGCTCTCGCCGAGCAGGCCGATCGCTTCGATGGCCTCGGGCGCCACCGTGCCGGTGTAGGCGACGACGGCTTCGGCATTGGGGCCGGGCTTGCGCAGCCAGTAGGCGCCGTCCGTGATCGCTTTCTCCAGATCCGGCGTCATCATCCGCTGCGGCTGCTCTATGCTCCGCGTCGAAAGACGTAGATAAACGGAGCCGCCGCTGCGCATGCCGCTCTGGTCGTCGCCCTCGTCGGTCAACTCGCGCTGCATGTGTTCAAAGCCCCAGCGCATCATCACCGCGAGTTCGTCGACGAAGGCCGGCTCGAACGAGGCCAGCCCGTCCTGCGCCATGCCGATCAAGGGCGTTGCGATCGACTGGTGCGCGCCGCCTTCGGGCGCAAGAGTCACGCCTGACGGCGTGCCCGCCACCATGAAACGTGCATCCTGATAGCAAGCGTAGTTGAGCTGATCGAGCGCGCGGCTGATGAAGGGATCGTACAGCGTTGCGATCGGCAGCAACCGCGCGCCGTTGATGGAATGCGACAGCCCCAGCGCCGACATCAGGATAAAGAGATTGCTCTCGGCGATGCCGAGCTCGAGGTGCTGGCCTTTTGGCGAATAATCCCACGCAAAGGTCGAGGGAATTTTCTCCTGCCTGAACAGGTCGGCATTCGCCAGTTTTGCAAACAGCCCGCGGCGATTGACCCACGCGCCAAGGTTCGTGGACACCGTGACGTCGGGCGACGCGGTAACGATGCGGGACGCCAGATCTGTGTCGCCCTTGCCGAGTTCGTTGAGGATCAGTCCAAAGCCCTGCTGCGTCGACATCTGCGGCGACGGCGTGAAGGAAAGATGCTGCGGCACGTCGATCCTGGGCGCTTCCAGTCGCCGCGTGCCCTCGCGATTGAACGGCACCTTGGCGAGAAACGCTTCCAGCGCATGCGCCTGCTGCGGCAATCCTTCGAACCTATCCCACTCATGGCCCGGGCGAATATTCTGCGACGCGCGCCACTTCTCCATCTGCGTTGGCGTCATCAGCCCCGCATGATTGTCCTTGTGGCCTTGGAACGGAAGCCCGACGCCTTTGATCGTGTAGGCGATGAAGCACACCGGGCGGTCGTGATCGATGGCCTCGAACGCCTCCAGCATGCTGGCCATGTCGTGACCGCCGAGATTGGACATCAGCGCCAGCAATTCCTCGTCGCTGCGACGCTCGATCAAGGCCGACACCTGGCCCTGATCGCCGATCTCGTCCTGCAACCGTTTGCGGAACGCCGCGCCGCCCTGAAAGCACAGCGCCGCGTACATCTGGTTCGGACAGGTATCGATCCAGCGCCGCAACGCTTCGCCGCCGGGCTCCGCGAACGCCGCCTGCATCAGCCGGCCATACTTCACGATCACCACGTCCCAGCCGAAATTGCGGAACATGGATTCGAATTTTTCCCAAAGCCCCTCGCGCACCACGGCGTCGAGCGACTGGCGATTATAGTCGACGATCCACCAGGTATTGCGCAGGCCGTGCTTCCAGCCCTCCAGCAACGCCTCGAAAATATTACCCTCGTCCATCTCGGCGTCGCCGACCAGCGCGATCATGCGCCCCTCGGGCCGATCCTTCATCCAGCCGTGCGCCTTGACGTAATCCTGCGCCAGCGACGCGAACAGCGTCTGCGCAACCCCGAGGCCAACAGAGCCGGTGGAGAAATCGACGTCGTCGACATCCTTAGTGCGTGACGGATAGGACTGCGCACCCTTGAAGCCGCGGAAATTTTCCAGCTTCTCGCGGGTCTGATGGCCGAACAAATACTGGATGGCGTGAAACACCGGACTGGCGTGCGGCTTCACCGCGACACGATCCTCCGGCTTCAGCACCGAAAAATACAGCGCCGACATGATGGTCGCGAGCGACGCGGATGAGGCCTGATGGCCGCCGACCTTCAGCCCATCGGTGTTGGGCCGGATATGGTTGGCGTTGTGGATGGTCCATGACGACAGCCACAGCGCCTTGCGCGCGAGGGCCGAGAGAAGATCGAGACGGACGGAATCGATGGGCATGGTCGGCCTTGCGAATTGTGCGCGGAGATTCCGGACAGAAGGTCGTCATGCCCGCGCTTGCCGCGCACATGACGCCGGGACTTCCATGCATCCAGAATAGCTCTCATCCCGTCGCCGGATTTCTCAATTTCAATCGACAGACGCTGTAATATTGGTACAATTTACCAATATATGAATATTATTGGAAATTTATCCCAATGTCCGCCCTCGATGCCATCGACCGTAAAATCCTCGGCCACCTCCAGGCCGACAGCCGCATCACCATGCAGGAGCTGGCCGACAAGGTCGGCCTGTCGGTCTCGCCCTGCCATCGCCGCGTGCGCCTGCTGGAAAGCCGCGGTGTCATCACCCGCTACATGGCGCTGGTGGATCAGAAGTCGCTCGGCTTGCCGGTCAGCGTCTTCATCTCGATCAAGCTCGAACGGCAGAAGGAGGCCGACCTCAACCGGTTCGCAAAGGCGATTTCAAACTGGGAAGAAGTTCTCGAGTGCTACCTGATGACCGGCAACCGCGACTACCTGCTGCGCGTCGTGGTCGCCGATCTCACGTCCTATGAGGCGTTCCTAAAGAACAAGCTGACGCGGCTCGACGGCATCGCGTCGATCGAGTCGAGCTTTGCGCTAAGCCAGGTGAAATACACCATCGCGCTGCCGGTGTGACTTTTCCACATCCGATGGAAACTCACGCCGTTTTCGTTGCCATCCCGCGCAGCATTTTGTCGAAGGCCCGCTTGATCCGGGCGACGAACGCATTCTTGTAGGGAAACTTGTCGTTTTCCTCGTGAACAAGCATGGATGCGTTGACCTCGAACACGACGAGATTTCCAAGCTGATCCAACCCGCAATCGATGCCAAAGAAATCAAGACCGATCGATCGTTGAATCGTTTGCAGCACCCGAAAATGCTCCGGACCGAACACCACGGCGGGGTCGTTCAGAAACGCTTCCTCCTCCCGTTGCATCCAGTCATGATGCTCCATGTCGGTGCTATCGTGATGCACCTTCCATTCCTCGCCGATCGCCAGATGGTACGGCAATATCTCTTCGCCGACGAACATGAAGCGATATTTCCGAAAATGGCCGTCGGCTGAACGGTAATCGATGTATTCGATGACATAATGATCGGCATCGGGGCGCTGGCTCAGAAAGCTCTCGAGTTCGGCCGGCCCTTCGATCTTTTCGAAATCTGTCCCGCCATGCGTTCCGGCCGGCCGGACCAGAACGGGGAAACCAAGCTCCGAGAGTGAAACGGAAAACTCCGCGCCGACGCCATGACGCAAAACTTTCGGGATCCGGCATCGCGGTATCGTCCCTAGCATCTGCACAACGTTCTCGCGCGTCGTTTGCTCAATCTTGCGGGGATCGTTGACCACGGGCATGCCGAGTTGATCGGCCAAATCGGCGGCCAGCGGCAACAACCCGTTGGCCTGATCGGCATCGGAAATCAGATTGACGATCACCTGTGCCCCGCGCAGCAGATTCAGGTCGTGGTGGACGTCAGGAAACAGAGCAAGCGTATCCGTGTCGTAAGCAGCATCCTTGAAAAGATAGTCCGACGGCGTATTGCCGGCGAACGGGGCAAACAGCGCCAGAACACGAAACTCCGCGGGAAACCTGTTGGCCCGCCGCCTGATGAAGGGCTGGAGTTGTGCCGCCCGGGCGTAAGCCGCCTCGGCCGCTTCGTCCTCACCCGCTTTCTGTTTGAGCCCGCCAATCCAGTAGAGGCTGTCAAAATCGCGCGGATCGAGCTCGACCGCGTCTTGGAAACATGCGAGCGCGGCTCCGGGATCGTTCATCGCGACGTGGAGTTTACCGCACTGGTTGAATAACGCAGCATCCCGCGGGCGTTCGGTCATCAGTTCCGTCAGGACCGCCTGCGCAAGAATGTATTGATGCGTGGCGATGAGCGCCTGAACCGAATTCGCGCGCGATGCCCAATGGACGGGGTTGATCGACAGCGCGTGCGCGTAGAGCGTGATCGCGTCCAGAGGGCATCCCCTCCTGAGATAAACATTCCCGAGATTACACCAGCACGACGTCAGGTCCGGCGCCAGCCGCAATGCCGCCTTGTAATTTGTCGCCGCAAGCTCGAGATCGCCACGCGCCAGCCCGGCATCGCCGAGTCTCGAATGCAGCTCCGCGACCTTGTCGGCAGGCACGCAATCGCGCGGCCCATTTTCGATTTCCGCAAGGCCGCGCCGATATGCGGAGATTGCCTCGTCGATCTGGCCCGCACCAAAATACTCTGAGCCGATGCGTAACTGCCGCATCACGAACGAATTGCCGATATCGGCATCCGCCGAACGAGTCGCCAACGTGGCCATGTTCATGAATTGCGCCGGAATGAGGTGAGTACGATCCGACGATGGCGATCGCAGATAAACAAAACCTTGCCGCCGCGAGACTTCGGCATGCCGAAAGCAGGCGTTTATCGAGAAAATTGCTTCAGAATATTTCAGAGCACCGTAAAGAAACACATCGCAACACGTGCAGAACTGGTCACGATCGAAAGATCGCTATCCGGCCATTGCGATCATGCGTTCGGAGACGGCTCGGCGGCGACCGTGCGCATCGCCGATCGCCTGACACGCTCGCGATGTGCTGTGTAGAGACCGCTCGCAATGATGAAAGCCGCCCCGCTCACCGTCCAGATGTCCGGCACTTCGCTGAAAAGCAGGAATCCGAATGTGCTCACCCACAGCAACTGGATGTACTGGAACGGCGCCAGCACCGAGGCGTCTGCATAACGAAAGGCCAGCACGACGATCCACTGTCCGGCGGTGGAGGTAAGGCCGATCAAAATGCCGAGCAAGACGGCGCTCCAGCTTGGTGCCACCCAGACGAACGGCACCACCAACGACAAGATCAGCAGTCCGACGATCGACGAATAGGTCATGGTGGTGATGGCGCGCTCGCTGCCGCTCATCATGCGCGTCATGATCAGCGTGGCGGCCCATGACAGCGCCGACACGATGGGAAAGAACGCAGCAGGATGAAACGCGCCGGACCCCGGCCGCAGAATGACCAGCACGCCGAGAAGGCCGACGGCGGTCGCGATCCATCGGCGCACACCGACCTTCTCGCTCAGAAACACGATCGAGAGCGCGGTCACGAAAATCGGCGACACGAACCCGGTAGCTGAGGCTTCGGCGATCGGCAGATAGTGCAGCCCCGAGATGAAGAACAGCGAGGAGCCGAGCAGCGTCGCGCCGCGCATGATCTGAAGGTTGAGGAAGCCCGTCCGCAATGCGAACAGCGGCGAGCCGGGGATCATGGCGGGCACCATGATCAGCGCGAACACCAGGAACCGGAGCCACGCAATCTCGACCGCGGGCAATGTGTGCGACAGATACTTCGCCGTGACGTCGGAGGTTCCGAGAAACACCGTCGATGCCAGGATCATCGCGATGCCGCGAAACGGGCGATCGACGCGGGCAGGCGTGGAACCGGTGCTGGCCTCGGTCAATGGCGGAGAAATCGTCGTCACGTCGTGAATCGCGATGGAGAAAAGAAGGAGGCCTGGGGAATCACAAGGCCGCAGTATGAGCCCGACAAAACGACGAACGTATTCAATTCGCAACTGCTGAAAACAGGCAGCGGATATGCGTGTTTAGGCGCGGCGAACCGTCACGGCAACCGCGCCAGATCTGCGCCGCGCAAACGCTCAGAGCATCGGCAGGCTTCGCGGCTCCGGCCCGCGCGGGAACGCCTGCTCCAGCAGGGCAATCTCGCCCTCGCCGAGCGACAGATCGCCCGCCCCCGCGTTGTCGGCGGCGTGCGCCGCGCGCGAGGCCTTGGGGATCGCGAACACCGACGGCAGGCGCGTCAGAAAACTCAGCGCCACTTGCCGCGGCGTCGCATCGTGCGCCATTGCAATCCGCTGCAATACCTTTCCGGCCTTGCTCTGCGGCGACGGAAAGTCGTCATGGCCAAACGGCGAATAGGCCACGACGGCGACGCCGTGCGCCTCGCACCACGGGACCACCGAATGCTCGATGGCCCGCTCGCCGAGATGGTAGAGTACCTGATTGCACGCGATCTTGCCCTCGCCGGCCACGCTGACGAGTTCGGCCAGATCGCCGGCATCGAAATTGCTGACGCCCCATGAACGGATTTTTCCTGTGCGGATCAGGTCATCGAACGCCGCGACCGTCTCGCTGAGCGGATATTGTCCCCGCCAGTGCAGCAGGTAGCAATCGAGCCGGTCGGTCTTGAGACGCCTCAAGGACCGCTCGCACGCGGTGATGGCGCCGCGCCGCGACGCGTTGCTCGGCAGAACTTTGGATACGAGAAACACCTCATCGCGCCGGCCCGCGATCGCATCCGCCACCACCGGCTCGGCGTCGCCATACATTTCGGCGGTGTCGATATGCGTCATGCCGAGGTCGAGCCCACGGCGCAGCGCCGCGACCGCAGCCACGCGGTCGCCGTGATCGATATACCAGGTGCCCTGCCCGATCACCGAGGTGGTAGCGCCCGCCGAGCCGAATTTTTGCCGTCTCATGACTGCTTTCACGCTTGCCTTGGGTTTGCCGCAAGAGTTTTGAGATCGGCAACCAGTACGGTTCCCGTCGTGGATTCGGTGATATAGAGCCGGTCCCGCTGCTCGCCGCCGATGGCGGCATTGGTGCAGGTCGGCCCCGCGCACGATTTGATCCGCGCGATCAGTTCGCCGATCGGCGAAAACACAAAGACATGTCCGAGCGACGCGTGGCAGACAAACAGGTTGCCTGCCCTGTCCATCGTGAGCCCGTCCGGCCCGCTGGTGCCGAACATCGAACAGAACCGCCCGACCTTGGAGACGCTGCCATCCAGCATGAACGGCGCGCGCCAGACCGCATTGTCACGCGTCATCGCGATAAACAAAACCGTTTCGCCGGGATCGAGCACCAGACCGTTCGGGCTGATGCCGGTGTCGATCAGGCAGTCAAGCTTGCCAGCCGCGCTCAGCCGAAACACCCGGCCGGTCGGATCGTGCAGGCCGGTCTGCCCCTGATCGGTGAAGTAGATATCGCCGTTGGAGGCGATGTGCAGATCGTTGCAGCCCTTGAAGGACTCGGAGTTGCGGCTGGTCAGTACCGGCCGCATCCGGCCTGCGCCCGCATCCAGCTCCATCAACCCGTGCATATAGTCGGCAACGAGGATGCGGCCATCGGAATGAACCTTCAATCCATTCGGCCAGCCGTCGTATTCGACAACGAGCGACCATTCGCCGCCGGACGTGATGCGAAAGATGCGCCCAAAGGGAATGTCGACAATGTAGAGATTGCCTTCGCCGTCGAACGACGGACCTTCGATGAAACATTCCGACGGCTGCCCTCGCCGATTGGCGTCCGCCCATGCGGTTCGCTCGCCCTTGCGGCGGAATTTTTCGGGCATTGCCGAGAATATTTTTGTTTCAATCACGCGCGGTGGTGTATCGAAATACATCATTGTTCGTTCACCCGTAGCGGTGAGACCACACCAAAAATAACGATAGTGCTGAAGCCGATAGAGAGGCTGCCGCCATCAAGCATCCTCTTTGGCCGGCATCATCGGCTGAGGCGCAACGCCCGAGCCGGGCTTCATGTGAAACTCATACGTCATCAAATGCCAGGGCCCCGACGCAGGCTTGCCATCCGGCATGACCGGATCGGTTCGCTTTTCGACTTTGGACACGAGATCATCCTTCACGCCGAACACGACATCTGAATCGAGGTACTTGTCGCCCTCGATAAAGACATGCGTGATCAGCGGTTCATATCCCGGCGCGTTGACGAGGAAGTGCACATGCGCAGGCCGCATCGGATGCCGCCTTGTTTGCAGGATCATCTCGCCTACGGGACCATCGGTCGGGATCGGATAGCTGCATGGCAAAATCGTGCGGAAGAAAAACCGTCCGTCGGCATCGGTGATGAACCTCGCCCGCAGCGACGGCCCCTGCGTGTCGTAGGACGGCTTTTGCGAATCGTAGAAGCCGTCATCGTCGGCATGCCAGACGTCGACCGGCACACCCGCCAGCGGCTTGCCCGCCAGATCGGTCACGCGACTCTGCACGAACATCCGGTCCCCGCCGATATCGGCCGAAATATCCGAGCCATGCGGCATCGCCTTGTGCTCGCCCACATAGAACGGCCCGAGCACCGTGGTTTGCGTCGCCCCTTCGCGCTCGCGATGATTGACCGCATCGACCAGCATCGACACGCCCAGGACGTCGGACAGCAGGATGAACTCCTGACGGGTCGGGGTGCACTTGTGACCGGTTCGCGTGAGGAAATCGATCGCGTAGGCCCATTCCTCGAAGCTGAGATCGGTGCGCCGCACAAAATCGTGCAACGATCTGACCAGCTCCGTCATCAGGAATTTGACGCGCGGGTCCGGCGTATCATCGAAGCTTTTGACAACGGCGGCGGTAAGGTCGGTATCGTTGAACTGGGGCATGGGCGCGTCCTGCACGGATTCTTGATTAGACCGCCAACGTATATCACGGTCGCAGAGCGAATAGGCACAGCGGCATTGGAACGCGGAACACTTTTAGGCTATCAGAGGCCCGTGGAGTGAATTTGACATTCGCAGGAAGGCTCGCTGAAACGGGATACGAATGTTAGAATCGGACCACGAGGTCCCACCGATCCGGAGTGATGTGATGCTTGCCCCTACCCCCGCCTCTCCTGAAGCCGCCGGCATGTCCAAAGCCGCCTTCGACCGGATCGAAGACCACCTGAAGCGCCGATACATCGACGCCGGCCGGTTTCCGGGCACGCAGCTTCTGGTGTACCGGCGCGGCAACATCGTGCACAGCGCGGTGCAGGGTCTGGCCGACATCGAGCGCAAGACGCCGATGAAGGATGACACCATCTTCCGCATCTATTCCATGACCAAGCCGATTACGTCGGTCGCGTTCATGATGTTGGTCGAACCGGGTCTCGTCGCGCTGGACGAGCCGGTTCACAAATACATCCCTGAATGGAAGAACCTCGGCGTCTTCCAGGCCGGCATCGCTCCGGCCTTCATGACCCGGCCGCCGGCGCGGCCGATGCAGATCGTCGACCTTCTGCGCCATACATCCGGGCTGACTTATGGTTTCCAGCAGCGCAGCAACGTCGACGCGGCCTATCGCGACAAACAGATCGGCGCGGTCGAAAAGGCCGGTACGCTCGACACGATGATCGCCGATCTCGCAAAAATTCCGCTTGAATTTGGCCCCGGTGAAGCCTGGAACTATTCGGTGTCGACCGATGTGATCGGCTATCTCGTCGGCAAGATCAGCGGCATGCCGTTCGAGCAGTTCCTGAAAGAGCGCATCTTCAATCCGCTGGGCATGTCCGACACCGACTTCTTCGTTCCAGCCGCCAAGGCGCATCGTTTCGCGGCCTGCTACAACGCCTCGCCCGGCGGCATGATGTCGTTCCATTCGCCCGGCGCCAGCGGCCTGTCGTTGCAAGACGACCCCGCCACCAGCTCGTTCCTGACGCCACCCGCGTTCATTTCGGGCGGCGGCGGCCTGTGTTCGACCGCGGCCGACTACCTCACGTTCTGCCGCGCGCTGCTCAATGGCGGCGAACTCGGCGGCGTCCGGCTGATCGGACCGAAAACGCTTGCGCTGATGACGACCAACCATTTGCCCGGCGGGCGCGATCTGCCGGAGATGTCGCGGTCGATGTTCGCGGAGGCGACTTATAACGGCATCGGCTTCGGCCTCGGATTTTCCGTCACCATGGATCCGGCAAAGACCCTGATTCCCGGAAGCCCCGGCGAATATGCCTGGGGAGGTGCCGCGACGACATCGTTCTGGATCGATCCGGCGGAAGAACTGATCGCCATCTTCATGACGCAGGTGTTGCCGTCGAGCGCCTATCCGGTCCGGCGCGAACTGCGCACGATGGTGTATTCAGCCATCACCGACAGCAATCTTTGATCCCTGCCGTCGTGCCTTAATAACGCGCGAGACAAATCATCGCCGTGACATGAAAAAGGACTGCGGGAGTATGGCATGATTGGATTCCGGATCTGCAAACGGACCCGCAAGGTCGACGACGCGACGGTCGCCCGTTTTCGCGAGCTGCCGGTCGCTAACATCAGCGACTCCATGTCCCGGATGACGTCGGCCGGCGCCCGATTGCGGCCAATGCATGCCGGTGGCGTTCTGGCAGGCCCGGCCTTCACGGTGAAAACGCGGCCGGGCGACAATCTGATGATCCACAAGGCGCTCGATATCGCCGACCCCGGCGACGTCATCGTTGTGGACGGCGGCGGCGATCTGACCAACTCGCTGATCGGCGAGATGATGACCACCCATGCGGCGACCCGGAAAATCGCGGGTATCGTGATCTACGGCGCGATCCGGGATTTTGATGCGATCCACGCCAACCCATTCCCGGTGTTCGCGGCCGGCGTCACCCACCGCGGTCCCTACAAGGATGGTCCGGGCGAGATCAATGTGCCGATCGCGATCGACGGGATGGTGATCGAGCCCGGCGACCTCATCATCGGCGATGGCGATGGAATGCTTTGCGTTCCCTTTGCGCAGCTCGCTGATGTCTATGCCGCCGCAAAAGCAAAACAGGACTCGGAGATCAAGCAGATCGCGGCGATCAAGCAGGGCAAGAGCGATCGCGCGTGGGTCGATACCTCGTTGCAGCGGCTGGGATGTCAGATGGAAAACTGATTTCGCGCCGGCTCGAGGCGTTTGATCGCGAGACTGCCTCCAGCCTGTGTTTGAAATCCTTGAAAAACAAAAGGCGCCCGCAAGGGCGCCTTTTTCCCGGTTGAAACCGACGAGCTTACTGAAACAGCTTCATCGCGTTAATGAGGGTCTGCAAGACGCCGAGGACAAGCGGAATCCCGACAAAACCCCACGCAAGCACGAGTTGAAGAGTCGTGGTTTCCTGATGGTCTGAAGTCGTCATTGTCGTTTCTCCTTATGCCTTGGCCGCGGCGGGCGCAGCCCCGGGCTCTGTTCCCCGTGCGTCGTTCGCGCTCATGTGGAAGCGTGCATCGAC
>JAFEFK010000892.1 GCA_018240625.1 Pseudomonadota bacterium | reverse complement strand
CCTTGGCCAACGGCCTTGCGGTCGTGATCATCCCCGATCACCGGACCCCGGTGGTCACGCAGATGATCTGGTACAAGGTCGGCTCCGCCGACGAGACGCCGGGCAAATCCGGGCTCGCGCATTTCCTTGAACATCTGATGTTCAAAGGCACCGCCAAGCACCCGGCCGGCGAATTCTCGCAGACCGTGCTGCGGGTCGGCGGCAACGAGAATGCCTTCACCTCATTCGACTACACCGGCTACTACCAGCGCGTCCCGCGCGACCAGCTCGCGACCATGATGGCGTTCGAGGCCGACCGCATGACCGGCCTGGTCCTGAAGGACGAAAACGTATTGCCCGAGCGCGACGTGGTGCTTGAGGAATACAACATGCGCGTCGCCAACAATCCCGAGGCGCGGCTGACCGAGCAGATCATGGCCGCGCTTTACCTCAATCACCCCTACGGCCGTCCGGTCATCGGCTGGCATCATGAAATCGAGAAGCTTGGCCGCGAGGATGCGCTCGCCTTCTACAAGCGATTTTATGCGCCCAATAACGCAACGCTGGTGATCGCCGGCGATGTGGATGCGCAGGAGATTCGCCCCGAGATCGAAAAAACCTTCGGCCCGGTGCCTCGCCAGCCGGCGATTCCTGCCGCGCGCTTGCGCCCGCAGGAACCGCTTCCGGTTGCGCCGCGGACGGTCACGCTCGCGGACCCGCGCGTCGAGCAACCTGTACTGCAGCGCTACTATTTGGTTCCGTCCGCCAAGACGGCCGCCGCCGGCGAAAGCCCGGCGCTGGACGTGCTTGCGCAACTGATGGGAAGCGGCAGCAACGCCTATCTCTACCGCGCGCTGGTGGTCGACAAGCCGCTCGCTGTCAACGCCAACGCCTCCTACCAGGGGACGGCGGTAGACGCGACCCAGTTCGTCATCGCGGCCGCGCCAAAACAAGGCGTCAGTTTTGGACAGGTCGAACAGGCCATCGATGCGGTGATCGCAAATCTCGCGACCAATCCCGTCCCGGCCGAAGACCTTGAGCGGGTCAAGACGCAACTGATCGCGGAAGCGATCTACGCTCAGGACAATCAGGCGACACTGGCGCGCTGGTATGGCGCAGCCGTAACGGTAGGGCTGAGCGTCGACGATATCCGGAGTTGGCCTGATCGCATCCGCGCCGTCACGGCTGCACAGGTTCGCGAGGCCGCGCAAAAGTGGCTGGTGAAGACCCGATCGGTCACCGGATATCTGATCAAGGACACTGCGCCGAAACGCGAGGAGAAGCGGTCGTGAGATTCACATTGACCGGCGCGGCGCGCTTTCTCTCCGCCGTCGCGCTCGTCGCGTTCGCCGCGACGCCTTCGGTTGCTGCGACCAAGATCCAGCATCTGGTGACTCCCGGCGGCATCGAGGCCTGGTTTGTGCAGGACGCAACCGTTCCGCTGGTGGCGATGGAATATGCCTTCGCGGGCGGCGCGGCGCAGGATCCGGCCGACAAGGCGGGCGTCGGCTATATGGTCGCCAGCCTGCTTGACGAAGGCGCCGCCGATCTCGATTCCAAGACGTTTCATGAACGGCTCGACCGCCGCGCCATCGAGCTGAGCTTCAGCATCGAACGGGACCGCTTCCGCGGCTCGTTGCGGATGCTCAAGGACAACAGCAGCGAAGCTTTCGGCCTGCTGCATCTTGCGCTGACCTCGCCGCGCTTCGATACCGCCGACGTGGAACGCATCCGCTCGCAGATCATGTCGGGCCTGCGCAACAATACGACCAACCCCAATGCACTTGCCGGGCGCAAATTCATCGAGCTGGCATTCGGCAATCATCCCTATGGCCGCCAGTCGCACGGCACGCTCGAAAGCGTGCCGACGATCGACACCAGCGACCTCAGGGATTATGTCCGCCGCGTGCTGGCGCGGGATAAACTGAAGATCGCGGTCGTCGGAGACATCGATCCGGCGTCGCTCGCGAAGCTATTGGATCAGACTTTCGAGGGATTGCCCGCGAAGGGCGATCTCACGCCGATTGCCGATGTCGTCGCAGCGAAACCGCCGCAGCGGGCGTTCGTACCGCTCGACGTGCCGCAGACCACCGTCATGTTCGGCGGCCCCGGCATCAAGCGCCACGACCCGGATTTCATGGCCGCCTACATCGACAATCACATTCTCGGTGGCGGCTCGCTGTCATCCCGGCTCTATCGTGAAGTTCGCGAAAAGCGCGGCCTCGCCTATTCGGTCTCCGAGGCGTTGCTGTGGATGGATCATTCTTCGCTGTTTATCGGCACGACAGGCACCCGCGCCGACCGCGCCGGCGAGTCGATCGATGCCATCAACAAGGAAATCCAGAACTTTGCTCAGAACGGCCCGACCCAGAAGGAACTCGACGAGGCCAAATCCTATCTGAAGGGATCGCAGATGCTGGCGCTCGATACCTCCTCGAAGCTCGCCTCCGGCCTGCTGCAATACCAGATGGACAATCTGCCGATCGACTATATCGAGAAGCGCAACGGTATCGTCGATGCCGTCACACTCGACCAGGCCAAGCAGGTCGCGAGACGGCTGTGGGGACAGGGGCTGCTCACTGTAGTCGTCGGCCGCGCGCCGCAGGCCGCCGTGCAACCGGCATCGGGACAACCGCCCGCGCTTCAACCGGCCGCCAATTAACATCCGAGCAGGCAAGATCAGGCGAACGGGCTATGGTGTGTCGCCTGATTCCCGACGCGGATAGGCGAGCCCGGGTGCCCCATGCTGCGGATTAACCGCGATATTGAGATCGACGAGAACGACATCGAGATAAGTTTCGTTCGCGCGTCGGGACCGGGCGGCCAGAACGTCAACAAGCTCTCGACCGCCGCGCAATTGCGCTTCGATACCCGCCGCCTGACGCTTGCTCCCGACGTCGCGATGCGGCTCGCCCGCCTCGCCGGTCAGCGGCTGACCAAGGACGGCGTGATCGTGATTCACGCCCAGCGATTTCGTACGCAGGAGCGCAACCGCGCCGACGCCACCGATCGCCTCATCGAGTTGTTCCGCGAAGCTGCGATCCGTCCCACCCCACGCCGCGCCACCAAGCCCACTTTCGGCTCGAAGCAGCGCCGCCTTGAGGGAAAGAAGCGCCGCGGCGACGTCAAGGCCAAGCGTGGATCGGGCGGGTTCGACGACTGAGGCCCGAGTTCTCCTGCCGTGAACAGCGGGGAGAGATCGCAACCGCTCTCCCCCGGACCCACAAAAACTCCTAAATTGCAGCCTCAATACGAGTCGCCAGCCCTATGCCCGTTCGCCAACTGCCAGAAACCGTCGTCAACCGCATCGCCGCCGGCGAAGTGGTCGAGCGGCCCGCGAGCGTGGTCAAGGAACTGGTAGAAAATGCCATCGATGCCGGCGCGAGCCGCATCGATATCTTCACCGACGGCGGTGGACGGCGGCGGATCGGCATCACCGACGATGGCAGCGGCATGACCCGCGCCGATCTCGCGCTCGCGGTGGACCGCCATGCCACCTCGAAACTCGACGACGAGGATCTGCTGCGCATTCGCACGCTGGGCTTTCGCGGCGAGGCGCTGCCGTCGATCGGCGCGGTCGCAAAGCTTAGCATCAATACCCGCCACGCCGGCGAGCCGCACGCATGGTCGCTCCATGTCGAAGGCGGCGCAAAATCCGCGATCGTGCCGGCAGCGCTGGCGCAGGGCACCCGCGTCGAGGTCAGCGATCTCTTTTACGCGACGCCCGCGCGGCTGAAATTCCTCAAGACCGACCGCACCGAGGCCGAAGCGATCCGCGAGGTGGTGCGGCGTCTTGCGATGGCGCGGCCCGACATTGCCTTCGCGATGGCTGGCGAGGAGCGTGCGCCGGTGACATGGGCGGCAGCCCTTCCCGGCGCGGCCGGACGGTTGACGCGGCTCGGCGATATTCTCGGCGCGGACTTTCGTTCCGCGGCCATCGAGGTGCGCGCCGAACGCGAAGGCGTGATGGTCGAAGGCTTCGCCGCAGCGCCGTCGCTGACTCGCGCCAATGCGCTCGGCCAGTATCTGTTCGTCAACGGCCGCCCGGTGCGCGACAAGCTTATTCTCGGCGCGGTGCGCGCGGCCTATTCAGACTATTTGCCGCGCGACCGGCATCCCGTGGTGGCGCTGTTCGTGACGCTCGATCCGCAGGAGGTCGACGCCAATGTGCATCCCGCCAAGACCGAGGTGCGCTTCCGCAACGCCGGTCTGGTGCGGGCACTGATCGTGCACGCGCTGAAGGAGGGCCTGGCACGCGAGGGACGGCGCACTGCCGCCAACAGCGACGGCGCAGTGCTGGCCTCATTCCGCCCGGCTTTCACGGCACGTCCAGCCAATTGGGACTGGCGGCAATCGCCCGCCTCTCCCGCGAGCCCACGACCCTGGTCCGGCGCAGCGACCGCGTTCGCCGAACCCGGACAGGCGGCGTTCGAGGTCGGCGCGCCGAGCGCGGACGTGCGATTTGAGACGAGCCCTGCTGCCGATCTGATCGACCGGCCGCTTGGCGCGGCCCGCACGCAGATTCACGAGACGTATATCGTGTCGCAGACCCGCGATGGCCTCATTGTCGTCGACCAGCATGCAGCGCATGAGCGCATCGTTTACGAGCGGCTGAAGGCCGCACTGGACCGCGACGGCGTGCAGCGGCAGATTTTGCTGATTCCCGATATCGTCGAACTCGACGAAGCTACTGTGGAGAAACTGACCAACCGCGCCGCTGAGCTTGAAAAATTCGGTCTCGCGATCGAACCCTTCGGCCCCGGCGCAGTGGCGGTGCGCGAAACACCATCGCTGCTCGGCAAGACCAACGCCGCGGCGCTGCTGCGCGATCTCGCCGAGCACATGGCGGAGTGGGACGAGGCATTGCCGCTGGAGCGCCGCCTGCTCCACGTCGCCGCCACCATGGCGTGCCACGGCTCGGTGCGCGCCGGGCGCATCCTCAAGCCGGAGGAAATGAACGCGCTGCTGCGCGAAATGGAAGACACGCCGAACTCAGGCCAGTGCAACCACGGCCGCCCGACTTATGTGGAGCTGAAGCTCGCAGATATCGAGAAGCTGTTCGGGCGAAGGTGAAATAATTTGAACGAAATAAGCTCCACATAATAGTGAGCGCTCCCTCTCCCATTGGGAGAGGGTTGGGGTGAGGGGTTACAGTGTCAATGTTGGTTGCCCCCTCACCCGGAGCCTACGGCTCCGACCTCTCCCCAGCGGGGAGAGGTAAAGGAGAGTTCAGTCTCACTTATACTTCGCGTCGCGCTCCAGCAGCTCGATCGAGATGCCCTGCGGTCCCCGGATGAAACAGATGCGAACGCCGGGGCGGATTGTATGAACGTCCTTGGTGAACGCCACGCCCTTGGCTTTCAGATGAGCCGCGACGGCATCGATATCCTTCACCGCCAGACCGAAATGATCGAGCCCCTGATAGGGAGTCGCCGGCGGCGCGTTGACGCCATCTCCCGATGTTACCGGCGCGAGAAAGATATTAGCGCCACCAAGTTTCACGTCGAGGCGAACCGGCGTGCGGACGATTTCGGCACCCAGCGTATCGGCGAACCATTTCGCGGTGGCTTCGGGATCTGGCGTGCGGATATGCACGTGATCCCAGGTATACTGTGGCGTTGCGCTGGCCATTCTTCTGTCTCCTTGTGATGAGGGACCGATCATCGCAGAGACGCGGTCTCAAGGTCAATTCACGGCCGGTTTGGACTCACGTACTCCGCAAAAACACAAACTCGGTATCGTCATAGGCGCGCCGCTCGAGTTCTTCAAAGCCTTCCGGCGCCGTGAAGGCAGCGGATTTCGCCTCTTCGACGACGAGCAGTGCACCTGATGTCAGCCAGCCGCCGTCGCGCAGCGAGCCAAGCGCCTTGTCGGCAAGCCGCATGCGATAGGGCGGATCGAGGAAGACCAGCGAGAACGGCTCGACCGGATGCGCCGGCCCGAGATCGGTCGCATCGCGGCGGTAGACTTTTGTCACGCCGCCAAGCCCCAGCGCTTCGACGTTGTTGCGCAACAACGCCCGCGCCTCGGCGCCATTGTCGACAAACAGCGTGAATTTCGCCCCGCGCGACACCGCTTCGATGCCGAGCGCGCCGGTGCCCGCGAACAGGTCGAGCACGCGGGCATCCGCGATCGGATCGCCGTAGGCGTGGAAGAGAATATTGAACAGCGACTCGCGCAGGCGATCGGCGGTGGGCCGGATCTGCTGCGTCGCAGGCGACGCCAGGTTGCGGCCCTTCAGCCGTCCGCCGACGACACGCATCAGAACTCCCCTCCCCCTCGCGGGGTCGAGACGAGCAAAGCTCGCTCTTTAGAGTCGAGAGAGTCGGGGGCGGAAGTCGCTACGACGACTGAGCGCTCCCCTCCCCCGTTTGCGGGGAGGGGTCGGGGGTGGGGGTGGGGGTGGGGGTATTCGTAATCGCGCTGCGTGCACGTACCCCGCTCCCTGACCCTCCCCCACCCTGCGCAGCACTTGCTGCGCTGGAGGGGAGGGAAATGAGAGGTATCGCCGATATCAAGCGGGAGTGACGCGCGAACAATCATGGATCCGACTCGCTCAATCCCGCGGCGTCAGATCGCGCTTGCCGTGATAGCCGCGCTTTGGCCGGCGCGGCGGACCGTAACCGTTGGCCTCGGCTTCGTTGCGCGCCCGCGCCTCATCGCTGCCGGTCCGTTGCACTACGACGTTGCGGCCCTTGCGGTCTTCGATGATGGCGCGCTTCGTTCTCGCCTTGTTGTCCTTCTTGGAACGCAACGGGGTGCCGTCGCGGCCAAGCCTGGGTTCGGCATCGGCGTCGGCGGCGCCAGCAAAATTCGCGCCCGCGAGCGCGGCGATTTTCTCGCCGAGCTGTTCGCGCAGCACGCGCGTCTTGACCTCCTCGACCTGACCTTCCGCGATCTCCGCCAGTTGGAACGGCCCATAGGACACGCGGATCAGGCGGTTCACTTCAAGGCCGAGATGCGCCATCACATTGCGCACCTCGCGGTTCTTGCCTTCGCGGATCGCGAACACCAACCAGACGTTGGCGCCCTGATCGCGCTCCAGCGTGGCGTCGATCGAGCCGTATTTCACACCGTCGACTTCGACGCCGTCTTTCAGCGCATCAAGCTGCGCCTGTGTCACCTCGCCATGGGCGCGGACGCGATAACGCCGCAGCCAGCCGGTATCCGGCAGTTCCAGCGCACGCGCGAGACCGCCGTCGTTGGTCAGCAGCAACAAACCCTCGGTGTTGAAATCGAGCCGCCCGATGCTGATCAGGCGCGGCAGACCTTCTGGCAGATTGTCGAACACGGTCGGCCGCCCCTCGGGATCGGCATGGGTCGTCATCAGGCCGCGCGGCTTGTGATAGAGGAACAGCCGTGTGCGCTCGCGCTCCGGCAACGGCTTGCCGTCCACCGTGATGACGTCGCGTTCGGTCACATCGAGCGCCGGCGAATTGATGACCCGGCCGTTGACGGCGACGCGGCCTTGCGTGACCATTTCCTCGGCGTCGCGGCGAGACGCCAATCCGACCCGGGAGATCACTTTTGCGATGCGCTCGCCGGCCTTCTTCGGTTTCGGCTCGGGCCGCGCGCTGCGCCGCTCGTCGTCGGGCCTGCGTTCGCGATAGGCGCCGCGCCCGCCGAATGCCGGACGTTTGGCGAAAACCTTGCTGTCGTCCTCGTTGTCGCGGCGCGGGCGATCGTCGCCGCCTTCGTTGCGCGGGCGCTCGTGCCAGGCATTGCGATCGCTGCGAGGGCGGTCGAACTTGCGCGGCCCGCGACCGGCTCCCGCGGCACGCTCGGGATCGCCGTCGCGAGGCCGCGAAAAGCGCGGACGCTCGGCGCCGCCACGATCGTCGCGCTTCTCCCACGGCTTGGACTCGCCGCGATCGGGCCGATCGCCGAAATCCTTGCGCGGGCCGCGCGATCCGCGATCCGGCGCGCCGCGTGAAAATTTCCTGTCACCAAAGCCACGATCTCCGCGCGGCGTATACGGACGCTTGTCGTCGCCACCCTCTCGCGGCGGACGCGAACCATAAGGCCGGTCGCCTTGCGGCCGGCCACGCTGCGGCCGGTCGCCGTCGTTCCGGAAACCCTCGCCACGCGGCGTGTACGGACGTTTCTCGCCGAACTTCTTGTCGGCAAAGCGCCCCGTGGGACGCGCGTCGCCGCGGTCACCGCGCGGCGCGCGATCATCACGCCTGAAGGCCGGGCGTTCGCCCCGGGGGCCATCCCCACCCGACGTATACGGACGCTTCTCGCTGCCGCCGTCGCGCGGACGAAAATCCTTGCGCGGGCCGCGGTCCGGCCGATCAGCACCACTTCGCGCAGGACGATCGTCGCGGTTGAAGCGTGCGGGACGCGGAGCGTCGCCGTAATCCCTGCGCGGCGCATCGCCATCGCGTTTGCCGGCGTAGGGCTTGCCCGCGGCCGCATACGGCTTCTTGGCATAGGGACGCTTATCAC
Source organism: Pseudomonadota bacterium (assembly GCA_018240625.1). Taxonomy (GTDB): domain Bacteria; phylum Pseudomonadota; class Alphaproteobacteria; order Rhizobiales; family Xanthobacteraceae; genus Nitrobacter. The sequence continues at coordinate 2,502 of JAFEFK010000892.1, read as the reverse complement.
CGTCGCCGCTGTCGGACTTGCCGGCAAAGCCACGCTTGGCAAACTTCTTGTCCGGTCCGCGCGCCGCGCCGGAGCGGCCCTTTCCACCGGAGGGCCGATCACGCCGGCCGCGCGAGGATGCATTGTCTTTGTCGTTATCGCGGGGCATGAATGATCTCGCTACGGGCGCTTGAAACGGCGGCTACGCCGATGTGAAGGGATAGCATGACGATGTCGTGCGCGCCTCTTATACAGGGCGCATTCTCACGCAAAACCGGCATCCACTTTTGCTGAAGGCGCTCTCATAACAGAGTTTTTAGCGGGAAACGAGACATGACCGCACCATCTTTCATGGATTTGGCGCTGAAAGCGGCCCAAAATGCCGGAAAATCGGGCGAAGTGCCAATCGGCTGCGTGGTGGTGCGCGAAAACGAGGTCATCGCGTCAGCCGGCAACCGGACTCTGACCGACCGCGACCCCACCGCCCATGCCGAGGTTCTGGCGCTCCGGGCCGCTGCCAAGGCACTCGGCAGCGAGCGGCTGACCGATTGCGATCTCTATGTCACGCTGGAACCCTGCGCCATGTGCGCGGGTGCGATCTCGTTCGCGCGAATCCGGCGGCTTTATTACGGAGCCTCCGACCCGAAGGGCGGCGCCGTCGACTCCGGGGTGCGGTTTTTTGCGTCGCCGACCTGTCATCATAGACCGGAAGTCTACCCTTCCGTGGGCGAACGCGAGGCGGCGACGTTGCTGCGGGATTTCTTCAAGGCGAGACGATAAGGAACGCCCTTCGTCGTCCCTGCGAACGCAGGGACCTATAAATCCCGCACGTCGTTATGAGCAATGCAGGACGACGAATGACCTTTCACAATCACAGATGACACGGCGTATGGGTCCCTGCGTTCGCAGGGACGACGTCGATCAATATCCTCAACTAACCCGCCGCGAAAAACTCCAGCAACGCCTTGGCGGTCGCATCCGGGTTTTCCTCCGGCAGGAAATGCCCTGACTTGACCGGGCCGCCGGTAACGTTGGTCGCCCACACCCGCCACGCATCGAGTTGCGTCGTCGATGCGCTTGCCGCAACGCCTGCATCGCCCCACAGCGCCAGCATGGGAATGGTGATCTTCTTGCCGGCGTCGAGATCGGCCTTGTCGATCTCGAAATCGGCATAAGCACCGGCACGATAATCCTCGCACATGGCATGTACCCGCGAGGGATCGCGGAACGGCGCGAGATAATGCTCCAGCGCACGCGGATCGATCGCATCGAGCGTGCCTGTGCGGGTCTGACTCGCCATCTTCTGCTTCAGGAAAAAATCCGGATGGCCCGAGATCAGCGTCTCGGGCAGCGGATACGGTTGCGCCAGAAACGCCCAGTGATAGATTTTCAGCGCCGACAGCCGATTGATACGCGCCCAGTAGTCGTAGGTCGGCAGGATGTCGAGCACCGCGAGTTTCGATAGCCGGCCGGGGTGATCGAGCGCGAGCCGATAGGAGACCCGGCCGCCGCGATCGTGTCCCGCCAGCGCAAAACGCGCGTGGCCCAACTGCTCCATGGCGTCGATGATCGCGTTCGCCATCGCGCGCTTGGTATAGGGCGTATGCTGATCGTCGCTGTCCGGCATATCGGACCAGCCATAGCCGGGCAGGTCTGCGATGATGACCGTGAATTGATCGGCAAGCTGCGGCGCAACCTTGTGCCACATCACATGCGTTGATGAAAAACCGTGCAGCAACAGCAACGGCGGCCCCTTGCCGCCGACACGCGCGAAGATGCGGCCGGAGCGCGTGTTGATCCACTCGGAGGCATAGCCGGGAAACAAATCGGCAAGATCGGGCATGGACACTCTTCCCTTTGTCTTCCTTTGTCGTCCCTGCAAACGCAGGGACCCATACCCCCCGCGCTTCGTTGTGATCAAAGAAGCAACAACGAGCGATCTTTTCGAACCATCACGACACAGCGTATAGGTCCCTGCGTTCGCAGGGACGACGCTCGGTCAAATTTCTTGTTCCCGCTCCCGCTTCACCGCCTGCCAGCCGATGTCGCGGCGGCAGAAGCCTTCCGGCCACCTGATGCGATCGACTGCCTCATAGGCGCGGCGCTGCGCCTCCGCGACCGTCTTGCCCGAGGCCGTGACATTGAGCACGCGGCCGCCATTGGCGACGATCTGCCCGTCTTTTAACGCGGTACCGGCGTGAAAGATTTCGACGCCTTCGACTTTTGCGGCGGCGTCGAGCCCTTCGATGCGCGAACCTTTGCCATAGTCACCGGGATAACCTTTGGTCGCCATGATGACCGTAAGCGCGGGCTCCGGATACCAGCGCAAATCGAAATGCTGCAGTTGCCCGTCGATCGAAGCCAGCAGCGCCGGCACGATGTCCGACATCATGCGGACCATCAGCACCTGGCATTCCGGATCGCCGAAGCGGGCGTTGTATTCGACCAGCTTCGGCCCGTCGTTGGTGATCATCACGCCGGCATAGAGCACGCCCTTGTAGGGCGTCCCCATCGCCTTCAGCG
>JAFEFK010000891.1 GCA_018240625.1 Pseudomonadota bacterium | reverse complement strand
TCGTCAGCTATCCGAAATGCAGAAGGAAATTCTCGGACTACGTCTGAGAACAGCGATCCATTTCATTGCTCAGCCGTTACGCCACGACATATAAATTGAGGTGGTGGCTGCGGAGCAATAACGTGAGTTACGAGCCGTTTGGCGAACGTCTGGAAGTAGAGAAAGAAGAGCAGCGCTCGTTCGCCTCGAAGGCTCTTACACGCGCCGGCGCCGGCCTGTTCTGGGTTTTGCTGACGGTCATCGTCGCCGCCCGTGCCATCTATTTTCAACCGTGGAGTTTCCACGGACTTGACGTTGTCGCATGGGCCAAGAGTCTGCCCGGCGTTTTCTAGGCAATTCGTGCGGCCGACCGGTCATCCCACAATATTCGCTCGAATGCGGTCGCAACCGGAATATCGATCCGTCCGGGCATCCTGAGTTGCCATAGCGTACGCTCAATCCGCAAATCCTGGACCTTGATCACCTTTAGCCTGCCGAGGCTGAGCTGATCCGAAATCGCGGCGGTTGAGACGATCGAAACGCCGAGCCCGGCGGCGACAGCCTGTTTGATCGCCTCCGTGCTGCCGATCTCGAGCGTTCGCGCCGGCTCGATGCCCTGCGCGGCGAGGGCCTGCGCTACAACTTCGCGCGATCCCGAGCCTGGCTCGCGAACGATCAGTATTTCATCGTTAAGCGCCGTGCCATTGATGGCGGCGTTCGATTTAGCGAAGTGATGCTGCGGACTGACGATCAGGCTCATCACGTCGGTACGCCAGGGGTGACTGACCAACTCGTCACTTTCGATCGGACCTTCGACGAGTGCGATCTCGATGTCGTGCGCAGCCATAAGCTCGGCAACGTCTCTGGTGTTCGCGCTGACCAGGTGCAAGTCGACGCCCGGATAATTCCTGTGAAAGATTCCGAGATATTCGGCAATCATATACGTAGCGATCGTCGTGGAGGCGCCGATACGCAGCAATCCACTATCGAGGCTGCGCAACGACAGTAACTCGTCCTCGGCGGCACGTTCCGCGGCAAAAAGCGCCTCCGCGTGTCGAATGAGCGCCTGGCCCTCGCGCGTTGGGCGGACCCCCCGCGGCGTGCGATCGAGGAGGCGGCAACCAACTTGCAGCTCAAAATCACGGACGCCCTTCGAGATCGCTGGCTGGCTGATGTGGAGGGCCTCAGCGGCGCGTGAGAAACTGCCGACCTTGACCACTGTCGCGAACAGACGGAGCAAATGCAGATTTAAGGACATAACTTCCCTTTATCGGGTCAGACAGAAAATGTATTATCTCATATGCGGCTGTTGCGAATAAAATATTCTCCGTCGTGGAGGATTCTGTGCCGCAAAAGGAAGTTTTTGCCGCCACCAGTGGTAGGCCAGCCAGAGGGTTTGATCGCATTGCGGGTCTAATTCCCGGCGTTCTGCTCTGCATCGTCATTGCAGGCCTCTCCGCTGCCCTCGAACGCGCTGAAAGTCATCTGCTTAGCCACCCCTATGTAGAGGCGCTGGTACTTGCCATTCTCGTCGGCATCGCTATGCGCAGTTTCTGGAGGCCGTCTAATCGCTGGCAGGCCGGCATTGCATTCAGCGCGAAACAGCTGCTGGAAGTTGCTGTGATGCTCCTCGGCGCATCCATCAGCTTCGCTGCCATTGTCTCTTCGGGAGTCATGCTGTTGGTCGTGGTGGCAGTCACGGTCGTCATCGCGCTGGCCGTCAGTTTCGGGGTGAGCCGCGCACTCGGCTTGCCGACGCGGTTGTCGATCCTGATTGCTTGCGGCAATTCGATCTGCGGCAATTCTGCAATCGCGGCGGTCGCTCCGATCATCGGGGCAGACAGTGACGACATCGCGTCATCCATTGCCTTCACGGCGATTCTCGGCGTCCTCATGGTGCTGGGTCTTCCCTTACTAATCCCGCTTCTGCAATTATCGGAAACGCGATATGGAATTCTTGCCGGCCTCACGGTCTATGCAGTCCCGCAAGTGCTGGCTGCCACGGTGCCGGCCGGGCTTCTCAGCACCCAAATGGGTACGCTCGTAAAGCTCATGCGTGTCCTGATGCTGGGGCCGGTCACGATTGGACTCTCGCTGATCGCGCCGCGATTACGGGGAGCTTCAAGCAAGGCGGAGCCGGTGGGATTCTTCCGGCTTGTGCCTTGGTTCATTCTCGGGTTTCTGGCCCTGGCGGCGTTGCGCTCAATGGAAGTTGTTCCGGTCAGCGTCATCGCTCCCCTGACCAAGGTCACGGGCTTCCTGACTGTTGTGTCGATGGCCGCACTTGGTCTTGGTGTCGATGTTCGGGTTCTGGCGGGAGTTGGGAGCAGAGTTACCGCCGCGGTCACGATCTCCTTGATCTTTCTGCTGGGGATCAGCCTCGGACTTGTACATCTGTTCAAATAATGCGCCACAACCAGGCGACGGTTATCCGGTCAGGTCTCGGCGACGAACCGGTTGCGCAGCGTGCCGATTCCGGTGATTTCGACCTCAACGACGTCGCCAGCCTTTAGGTCGGGCGAGGCGCCGTCGGTGCCCATCCAGATGACGTCGCCCGGCCATAGCGTGAAGTATTTCGTCAGTTCGACGATGAACGGCACAACACCGAAAATCATGTCGTTGGTGTGGAAGCGGCCGGTCTCCCTGCCGTTGACCTTGATGATGGTGTCCATCCTGTCGAGGTCGGCATCGGTTTCGATCCACGGGCCCATCGGCTTGAAGGTATCGGCATTCTTGGCGCGCCAGAGTCCGCGGTCGGCCTTCTGCCAGGTGCGCTCGCTGACATCGTTGCCGATGGTGTAGCCGAATACACATGACATGGCGTCGGCCTCGGAAAGATGCTTGGCTTTCTTGCCGATCACGACGACCAGTTCGCCCTCATAGTGAATCTTCTCGGTCGCGTTACGCGGGATCACGACATCCTCGTCGTGGGCGATGAGTGCATTCTGCGCGCGATAGCCGATTTCCGGCCGGTCGGGCACGTTGGGCACGGTGCCTGCCTTGTCGGCCGCTTCCTTCAGATGCTTGAGATAGTTCAGGCCGACGCAATAAAAGGTACGGGGCACCAGCGGCAGCTCGATCTTGACGTCGCTTAGTGCATGGCTGCGCGGCGAACGCTCCCATTCGCCGAAGGGATCGCCGATCACGGCGATGACGCGATCCTGTTCGGCAATGCCCCATGACGTCGTGCCGTTGGCGGTGAATTTCAGCCAGCGCATCTGCGATTCCTTGTCTCTGTGAATTTATTCGGCGGCCTGCGCGGAGGTTCTCCACGCGCCGGCCGGTGGGCGCGGCAGACCGAGATTTTCACGCAACGTGTTGCCCGCATAGTCTTTCTGAAACAGCCCGCGCCGCTGCAATTCGGGCACGACGTGTTTGACGAAATCGGCATAGGAGCCGGGAACGTAGGTCGCCGCGATGACAAAGCCGTCGCAACCGCGCTCGACGAACATCTGTTCGAGCCGGTCGGCGATCTCCTTCGGCCCGCCGACCATGGCATCTTGGGTTTGACCGCGGCCGGAGAATTTGACGAAATCACGGGCGCTGGGATTGGGATTGCCGCTCAGCTTGAGCACTCCATCGCGCATCCCGAGCATTCCCTGCATCCCCAGAAGCTCTTCGGTCGTCAGCGGCTCGTCGATATCTTTCGCTGCGAAATCAAAATTCAGCGCTTCCGCCAGCAGCGACAGCGCGTCGATTTCCAGCGGTAGCTTTTCGATCAGGGCCATTCTGTCTTCGGCCTCCGCTTTGGTCGCGCCTGCAATGGGCGTGATGAGGTTGCAGAGGAACATGTGATCGGGATCGCGACCGGCCTTCGCGGCTTCGGTCTTGATCGCTTCATAGCCCTGCTTGGCGTTCGCGAGGTTGCGCGCGGCGGTGAAGATGACTTCTCCCCAGCGTCCGGCAAACCGTTGGCCGCGGCCGCTAGCGCCGGCCTGGACGATGACAGGATGACCTTGCGGCGAGCGCGGCACCGTAAACGGCCCGCGCGACTTGAAGAACTGGCCCTTGTGATCGAGCCGTTTGACTTTGGCCGGATCGGCGAAGCGGCCCGAGGCTTTATCGATCAGCAGCGAACCGTCTTCCCAGGAATCCCAATGGCCGAGTACGACTTCCATGAACTCGTCGGCGCGGTCATAGCGCAGATCATGCTCAAGATGCTGGTCCTTGCCCATGTTGAGCGCTTCGCCATCGTTCACCGACGTCACCACGTTCCATGCGGCGCGACCGCCGCTCATCAGATCGAGCGTGGCAAAACGGCGCGCGACGTCGAACGGTTCGTAGTAGGTGGTCGAACAGGTCGATGCGAGACCGAGCTTGGTCGTGACCATGCCCATTGTCGTGAGGACGACGATCGGGTCCATCTTCACGCAACGGATGCCGTACTCGACGGTATGGGCGTGATCGTTGCCGTAGCGATCCGGCATCGCGAGGCGGTCGTCGAAGAACGCCATGTGGAATTTGCCGGATTCGAGGATCCGGGCGATTTCCTGGTAGTAGTCCGCCGACATGGAATCGTCGCGAGAATCCGGATGACGCCATGAGCTGGGCAGGTTGGTACAGTTCTGCGCCTGCAGGAATCCAACCATCACCATTTGCCGTGTCATGCCAGTCTCCATGTGGAAGCTTGTCGTAGCGACATTACAGATCGAGCTGTTCAGCGAGCTTGTATCCGGCGGCGAGGGTGCGCAGCTTGTCCCATGTCGTGTCCTCGATCTCGATGCCGGATTTGCGGCGCTGCTGCTCGCGGATGTATTCGACCTCGCCAGGATACATGACGCCCGAACTGTCCTCGGAGGGCGGCGTCGATTTGAGGTAGCGCGCGAATTCGGCGACTTCTTTCTTGAAGTCCTTCAGCGGCCGGAAGGCGGCGACATTGAAGACCGCCATGAACACACCGTCGTTGTGCCGGCCGGTCGGCTCGACGCCGAATCCGAGACCGGTGAGCAGCCCGCACAGCACTTCGACCATCGCGGCGAGACCGCTGCCTTTGTAGCCTTCGGTGCCGCCGAGCGGCAGCAGCGCGCCGCCCTTCTTGAATTGGGTGGGGTCCGTGGTCTGCCGTCCTTCGCTATCTACGATCCAGCCGGTCGGAATGCTGTCGCCGCGCGCTGCGGCGAGATTGATTTTTCCCGCGGCAACCGCGGATGTCGCCATGTCGAGATAGAAGGGGGCTTCGAGGTCCGAGGGCACCGCGATCGAGATCGGATTGGTGCCGAGCCGCGCCTCACGGCCGCCGAACGGCGCGACATGCTTGGGCGAACGGCCGGAATCGGCGGTGGCCAACGCGATCATGCCTTCGCGCATCGCCATCAAGGGATAGGCGGCGAGGCGGCCGACGTGGCTCTGGCGAAATACCGTACAGGCGGCCACGTTGGCGGTCTTCGCCTTCTGGATCGTGAGTTCCATCGCTTTGGCGTTGACGTGAAAGCCGAAACCCCAGTGGCCGTCGATCACGGTCGTGGTCGGCGACTCCTGCACGATGGTCCAGGGCGCGCCGGGGACAATATGTCCAACTTTGATGCGGTCAATGTAGGTCGGAACCGCGATGATACCGTGCGAGTCATGGCCGGCCAGATTGGCGTTGACGCAACCGAGGGCGACCGCGTGGGCCTCCTCGTCCGAGGCCCCCGCCGCCCTGAGAAGCGCCGCGCCAATGCGGATGAGACGATCGGCCTGGACAACCGGCATGGGTTTCTTCCCTCAGCGCCCGCGTGCAGCGGATCTTGGTCTGGCCGCGTACGGCCATTTGGCGATGGGCTTATTCTTTCAAGGCGGTATCGCCTTGGCAACGGACAGGACCGAAATCTTGTCAGGCATGCGCCAATCGCCGCGAACATTCCATGCCGCGGATTACCGGTTTGTCGCCTGTGTAAGAGGTAAAAGCACCCGAGGTCGTGCTCCTGACATGGGATCGTTCGAGGGGCGCATGAGTTTCCGGGCAGCAACATAGTATCGTGCCGCCCTCACCATGTCCGCCGTTTGTCCCGGCGATCGAGCCAAGGTTTTATAGAAAATTGTTCTCTTCCGCCCAAATGACGGCGGGCAATGACAGGATGACCGTTAGTTGGGCGGCGGCCGCCGGGCGGTCTGCTCTGTTTTTTAAAGTGGTGATTTTCCGGACAGATAGGCCATTCTCCTTCGACGAAAGTGACATTGACAGACCTGTGGCGAAAGGACTTCTAGTGACGACAATGAAGCACCGTGGTTGGCGCCGTTTACACATGCGCGCCCGCCGATCTGCCAGATAGAGCGGTGAGTGAAATTGCACACCACAACAAGGTGTCTTTTGGGAGGACTGTTCGTGATGAAGAAGACGTTTAGTGAAGAAATGAATTTGGCGGTATCTCGCCGCGCGCTGTTGCAGGGCGGCGCTGGCTTGATTGGCGGCGCCATGCTGCCGATGGGTTTTGCGATGCCGGCATTTGCAGATGACAAGCCTGCGATCGGCACGTGGCCTGCCGGTTCTTCCGGCTCGTCGGTTACGATCGGCGCCGCGGTGCCGCGCACCGGCACCTACGCCGTGCAGGGTGAGGACGAACTCAAGGGCATGCAGCTCGCGGTCGAGCATCTGAACTCGGGCCACGAGCTGATGCAAAAACTTTCGCCGAAGAGCAAGAAGGGCGTCCTTGGCAAGGAAGTGAAGCTGGTCGTCGCCGACTCGGCGGCCAAGCCGAACGAGGCGGTGCAGGCTCAGCAGCGCTTCATCTCCGAAAACAAGGTTGTGCTGATGACTGGCTCGACGTCGAGCGCGGTTGCGGTCGCTCTCAACAAGCTGGCACAGCGTGAGCACGTGTTGTACGTGGCCGCGATCTCCGGCTCCAACGACACCACCGGCAAGGATTGCGTCCGTTACGGCTTCCGTCAGGGCTTCTTCGGTCAGACCGCGGCTGCCGCGATCGCTCCCGTGCTGATCAAGCAGTTCGGTAAGAACAAAAAAGTCGCCTACATGACGCCGGACTACACCTACGGTCACACCGTGACCAAGTCGATGCAGGACATGACGAAGGACGCCGGTTGGACCACCGTGACCAACCAGGTATCGCCGCTCGGCGCTCCGGACTTCTCGTCCTATCTGCTCAACGTCGCCAATTCGGGTGCTGACCTCCTCATCAACGTCAACTGGGGTCACGACGCGGTGCTGTCGATCCAGCAGGCCAAGCAGTTCGGCGTGCTCGACAAGATGAAGCTCGTTGTTCCGTATCAGGTGCCGTTCCTGGCGCGGGAAACCGGCGGCGGTCTGATGTCGGGCGTTTATGCCGCGACCGACTACTGGTGGACGGTCGAGGACAAGTATCCGCTGGCCAAGATGTTCAACGAAGCCTTCAACAAGAAGTTCGGTTACAACCCGGAGTGGGGCGCGGAAAATTCCTACGTCAGCTTCGCGCACTGGGCCCGCATGGTCGAAGAGGCCGGCACCTTCTATCCGCCGGACGTCATCAAGACCTGGGAAAAGGGCGAAACCATCCCGTCTCTGCTTGGCGACGTGCACTACCGCAAGGAAGATCACCAGTGCGTCCGTCCGGTCATCATCGTCAAGGGCAAGGCGCCCAAGGACATGAAGAACAAGGAAGACTACTACGACGTGGTCGAAATCGTTCCGGGTGATGGATTGATGCAGAAGCCGGACGCGTTTGGCTGCAAACTCGGCGACTATACTTGATCTAATCTAGGCGGTGGCGCCGCGGGTGGTCTAACTACCTGCGGCGCCTGTTTTGTGTATGTAAGCTTTTTGGCGAACAAGGTCTCATTTCAACCATGACCAGTGATTGCGCTTCATGATCAATTGGCCAAATTTCGTTTCGCAACTTTTTAATGGTCTTGCGCTCGGCGCTCTGCTTGCGCTGATCAGTTCCGGGCTGACGATCATCTATGGCACGCTCGGCGTATTGAACCTCGCGCATGGCGCCATGTTCATGCTTGGTGGCTATGCGGGTTATGCCGCATATAGCTACACCGGATCGTTCATTGTTGCCGTTATCGCGGGTTCGCTTTTCGTCATGATCCTGGGCATCGTGATGGAGCGGGTCATCATCCGTCACTTCTATCACCGTCCACATGAGGATCAGCTTCTCGTGACGTTCGGCCTTGGCATCTGCTTCGTCGAGATCGTCCGATTTATTTTCTCCAGCCAGTCGCAGGTCGTGCCGCCGCCGCCGCTGTTCCAGGGCATTACCTCGCTCGGCTTCATGTTCTATCCGACCTATCGCCTCGCGGTCGTCGGTATTGTCGCTGTCGCGCTCGGCGCCTTGTTTATTGTGCTCTATCGCACGCGACTCGGCATGATCGTTCGCGCCGGCATCGAAGATTCCGTGATGGTGGATTCGCTTGGCATCAATGTGTATCGCGTCTTCATGGTTGTCTTCGGCATCGGCGCGATGGCAGCCGGCTTTGCAGGCATCATCAATGCTCCGGTGGTGTCGCTGACACCTGGAATCGGTGACGACATCCTGGTTCAAACCTTCGTGGTCGTGGTGATCGGCGGCGTGGGGTCGTTCCCTGGCGCTATTTTGGGCGGGCTGATCGCCGGCGAGATCATCAGCATCACGTCGATGATTAACCCTGGCTATGCCTACGTCATGCTGTTCGTGGCGATGACGCTCGTGCTGGTGCTGCGGCCTCACGGTCTGCTCGGCGCGCAGGGACGAGAATGAGTGTGATCGCCAGATGTTGAAGCAACGCCGTTTTCTGATCGAAATTCTCACCGCGGTTGGCCTGATTGTGGCGCCGTTCGTGCTGCCGCACCTCGGCTTTGCGCCGAACACGGTGAACCGCATTCTGGTCTGGGGCCTGTTCGGCCTCGGCTTCGACATTCTGTTCGGCTTTACCGGCCTGCTGTCGTTCGGCCAGTCGGCGTTCTACGGCACCGGCGGCTTTGTCGCAGCCTATCTGCTGACGCGGGCGGGCTTCCCAAACGTGTTTCTGGCGCTGATCATCGGCATGATCGCGGCGGCTGTCACCGGCTACCTGATCGGCCTGATCGCACTGCGCCGGACCGGTATCTACTTCGCCATGATCACCGTGGCGATCGCGGAAGTCTTCTACTTTGTCGAATTCAATCCGCTGGCAGAGTGGACTGGCGGCGAAAACGGCTTGCCGGGCGTGCCGACGCCGAGCTTCAATCTCGGGTTCACCACGCTCCACTTCACGACTGGCTGGTCGCTCTATCAGTTCCTGGCGGTGTGCTATTTCGTCGGCGTGGTGATCGCGCTGCGCATCGTGCGGTCTCCCGTCGGCGCCATTTTGAGCGCTATCCGCGACAACCCGCTGCGTGCTACCGCGGTTGGCCATAATATTCACGGCTACAAGCTGACCGCGTTCGTCATCGCGGCGGCCTATGCGGGTTTTGCCGGCGGACTGCTCGGCGTTATGCAGGCATTCATGCCGCCCGACGCTTTCATGTTCGATACGTCCGGGCAGTTGGTGATGCAGACTGCCATCGGCGGTCGAGCCACGCTATTCGGCCCTCTGGTCGGTGCGGCGGTTTGGCTCTTTCTTCAGGACTTTCTGCAATCCGCGCTGGGACTCGGCGCGGCTTGGAAGCTGGTACTCGGCATCGTGTTCGTGCTGCTGGTTTGTTTCCTGCGGCGTGGCATCATCGGTGGCATCGCCGATCTCTATGCGCTTGTCGCGGGCAAGCGCTCTCACACAGAACCGGTCGAACCTCCAGCTCCCGTTTTGACGGCTGAGGAGGAGCAAAAGGCGGCCGAGGCCGAGATCGCGAAGGAACCGGATCCCCCGCCGTTAGTGCCTGTGCATCGTTCGAGCGATAACTATTCCGGCCCTATCCTGCAGGCGACCGGCCTGACCAAGCGCTACGGCGGTCTATTGGCCAACAGCGACATCGACTTCACCGTCAATCATGGCGAACTGCGTGGCATCATTGGTCCAAACGGCGCCGGCAAGTCCACCTTCTTCAAGATGCTCACCTGCGAAGTCCCGCCCACCTCCGGGAAGATTGTGTTCGAGGGGCTCGATATCACCGGGATGAGCGTCACCGACGTCTGTCAGCTCGGTTTGACCAAGAGCTATCAGGTCAACCAGCTCTTCACGGGACTGACCGTGCGCGAGAACCTTACCATCGCGGCGCTCTCGGAGCTGCGCGGCAAGTTCCGCCTCGATATGTTCCGCAGTCTCGACAGCATCCCCGGACTGTCCGAACAGGTCGAGCGCACCCTTCAACTCGTTAATCTCACCCATCGGCCGGACACGCCGGTGTCGGAACTCGCCTACGGCGAAAAGCGCCGGCTTGAGATCGGACTGGCACTCGCCACCTCGCCAAGTCTGCTGCTGCTCGACGAACCTCTGGCCGGCATGAGCCCGCGCGAGCGCGTGGAAACGGTCAAGCTGCTGAAGTCCATCAGCAAGGGCCGCACCATGATCATCATCGATCACGACATGGACGCGCTGTTCGAACTCGCCGAACGCGTCACGGTGTTGCAGGAAGGCCGGGTGCTGGTCGAGGGGACGCCGGACGAAATCAAGAACAACGCCGCGGTTCAGGAAGCCTATCTCGGCGGCGTGCATGGAGTACTCGACGCATGAGCCTGCTCGAGGTCAACGGTCTCAACAGCTACTACGGGGATTCCCATATCCTCTTCGACGTCTCGCTGCGTGTCGAGCGCAACGAGGTCGTGGCCCTGTTAGGGCGCAATGGCGCCGGCAAGAGCACGACGCTGAAGAGTCTCATGGGCGTTGTCACGCCGCGCGCCGGGCAGGTGATCTTCGACGGCACCGATGTCGCCGGCCGCAAGAGCCACAAGATCGCGCAGGCCGGCATGCAGCTCGTGCACGAGGAGCGCCGCATTTTCGGCAGCCTCAGTGTTGAGGAGAATATCGTGATCGCGGGGCTGACGGCCTCGAAGCGCTGGCCGCTCGATCGTATCTACGAGATGTTTCCGCGGCTCAAGGAACGGCGGAACAACCGCGGCAACGAACTGTCGGGCGGCGAACAGCAGATGTTGGCGATTGCGCGTGCACTGGTGCGCGATCCCAAGATCGTCCTGCTTGACGAGCCATTCGAGGGACTGGCGCCTGTCATCGTCAAGGATCTGATGCGCGCCTGCCGCGATCTCGCCGCCGCCGGCCAGACCATCGTGCTGGTAGAGCAGAACCTCGCCGCGACGCTGGCGCTGGCCCAGCGCATCTACATCATCAACAACGGTCATATCGTGCATGAGGGACCGGCGGGCGAACTCAAGGCGCAGCCGGATATCCTGCAGCGCTATCTCGGCGTTTAGCACGCCTCCATTCTCCCGCAGGCTAGATTGTGTTTTCAATTTAGACCGAACGCTTGCCAGGCGACGATGAGCGCTCCCTTTCCCATTGGGGGAGGGCTCCCCAGTGGGTAGAGGTGAGGAGCCGGGGCGATTCCGTGCGAACTTGAACTGCTCTACGCGCGCAGCGCGGCGATCAGCCGGGTTGCGTGATCCTCGAGCACTTTGACATCTTCCTTGCGGCTCTGCGCCGGCAGCAACTTGACGCCCGACGTCATCGGCATGACGTGCATGTGCAGATGGAACACGATTTGTCCGCTGGCGGCTTCGCTAAACTGCTGGACGATGATTCCCTCCGCATCAAACGCCTTCACGGCCGCTCCCGCGATCGTCTTCGCGGTCCGCGCAACCTCGGCAAAATCGTCCGCTGAGATGTCGAGAATGCCGCGCGCCGGTGCTTTCGGAATCACGAGCGTGTGGCCGGGCGAACGCGGCATGATGTCGAGAAACGCAAACGTGCGCGCGGTTTCATAGACCTTGAAGCACGGGATCTCGCCGCGAAGAATTTTCGCGAAGAGGTTTTGATCGTCGTAAGCCTGCATTGTTCTCACCTTGTCTGTGCGCGCTCAAACCGTTTCACTTCACGGTAGCATTTACATGCAAACCGGGCGCGGCAAGCGTTTTCCTCTCCGGTTTGGGGACTCTGACGGTTCCCTGCCAGCCACGATCCCCGCTTGCGCCGACATTTGCCGAGCGTCTAAACATCATTAACAAAAGGAATGGTCATTCCATTAGACAGATGATCGGAATAGCGCATGCCGGACGCAATCGGATTTATCGGCCTCGGGGTCATGGGAGAGCCGATCTGCCGCAATCTTGCGCGGAAGAGCGGGCGGCTCGTCATCGGCTTCGATCTTGCCGACGCGCCGTTGCAGCGGCTCGCCGGGGTGGGCGTAACGCGAGCGGCGTCGCTGGCACAACTCGTGGCGCAATCAAACGTAATCTTCATGGCGCTGCCGAGCGGCAAGCATGTCGAGGAAGTTTGCAGCGGGCCGGATGGGTTGCTGGATCATGCCGCGGCACATCACACCGTTGTCGATCTCGGTACCTCTGCCGTCGATCTGACCAAATCACTGGCCGAGCGCTTCGCAGCGAAGGGCGCCGATTATGCCGACGCACCGATCGCCCGTACCCGGCAGGCAGCGGAGGAGGGGACGCTTAGCGTCATGGTCGGTGCAGGTGAAGCGATGTTCGCAAAGCTCAAGCCGCTGATCGAGACATTCGCCACCGATATCACCCGTTGTGGTCCAGTCGGGTCGGGACAGGTCGTCAAAATTCTCAACAATATGGTTCTGATGCAGACGGTCGTTGCATCGGCCGAGGCGCTGGAAACCGCGAAGCGTGCCGGGCTCGATGGACCTCTGCTGTTCGAAACCCTGATGAAAGGGTCTGCCGACAGTTTTGCGCTACGCAATCACGGAATGAAAGCGATGCTGGCCGATACATTCCCAGAGCGCGCGTTTTCAACGAAATATGCGCGCAAGGATCTCGGCTACGCGCTCGGACTCGCGCAGTCTGTTGACATCAAGCTGGAGGGAGCCGAACTCGCTGATCGCCTGCTGGAACAGGCCACAGACGAAGGATTCGGCGATCTGTACTGGCCGGTGCTGTCGCGGGTTGTTGCAGCTTCCCGGCGTCAAACAAAAACAGATGTGCCATGACTGACCCGCACGCTCGGCGTAGTCTGGCCGGGTAATTCCGGCCAACGGCATCGGTATGCCGATCAGCGCGGGACGAGGTCGAGCCCGGTCGATCGATAGGCCTCAATGGCGCGGTCCGAGCGGAGCGCATCGAGAAACTGCCGGGCTCCCGCGCGGTTCGGCGTATCGGTAAACAGTGCGGCCGCCAGCCGCGACGCCTTCTGCACGGCGTCGGGAAAGCGCCCGACGATCTCCACATTCCGCACCGTCATCAGTTCGCTGATCTGCTGCACAGCGATATCGGCTTCGCCGGTGACCAGCTTTTCAGCGGTGAAGCCCGCCGGAATGACGGTAGCTTTCGCCTTGATGGCATCAGCGATTCCGAGTTGGTCCAGCACCGTTCTGAAGTGAATGCCGCTCGCGCCGGCCTGCGAATAGGCAACCGAACGGGCGTTGAGCAGCGTCTGCTTGAGCGCGTCGACCGACGAAATGTCAGGATGCGGCGCACCCCTGGGAACAGCGATACCGACACGGCTCTGCACCACCTCGAAGCGGCTGGCCGGATCAACCAGACCTCGCGCGGCCAGTATGTCCATCGCTTCGGTCATGATGACCAGCGCGTCGGCGCGGCCGCCGGCCTCGATCGTTGTCATGATGACGGTGGTGGGATTCCAGTCGATTTCGAGCGTCACACCGGCCGCTGCCAGATCGGGCACGATGATCTGATCGAAAGCCTGGCGGATCGCCAGCGCGCACATCACCTTCAGCGGAGTAGATTGACCGGCCATTCTCGTCTTGCTCCTGCATCGTTGTCGTTTCGACGGCTTGTCACCGAACCCGACGATGCCGTCAATGACGACCACCGGAAAGAGGCTCGTGCGCACGTCTGCATTGACGACAGAATAAGGTGGCCTTAATCCGGACGAGCGCCGCCGGATACAAGGATACAAGCATGGCTCCTCGCATTGTGCTGCTTCATGCAACGCCGGTTGCGATGCAACCGATACAGACCGCGTTCGAACAACGCTGGCCCGACGCCGAAACCGTCAATCTGCTCGACGACGGGCTGTCGATCGACCGTGCCCGCGATGGCAATCTGACGCCTGCCATGATCGAGCGGTTCGTCGGGTTCGGACAATATGGCGCGCGCATGGGTGCTGACGGCATTTTGGTGACGTGCTCGGCTTTCGGTCCCGCCATCGAACGGCTGGCCGGTTCGCTGCCCGTGCCGGTGCTGAAGCCCAATGAGGCGATGTTCGAGGCGGCGATTGCACAGGGCAGCCGCATCGGCATGCTCGCCACCTTCGCGCCGTCGGTCAGCACCATGACCGACGAGTTCGACGAATATGTCTCGCGCAGCGGCAAGCATGCGACGCTTACGACGATCGTCGTGGACGACGCCATGAAGCTGCTGCGTGCCGGCGACGCCGACTCCCATAACCGGCTGGTGGCGGCGCGCGCTCCAGAACTCAGAGATTGCGACGCGATCCTGCTCGCGCACTTCTCCACCTCGCGGGCGGCTGAGAAAGTTCGCGAAGCGGTCGCCGTGCCCGTGTTGACCGCGCCGCATGCCGCAGTGGAGCGGATGCGGACCCTAGTCGAAAACCTCAATGAGGCTTAACCGATTTCGCCGCGCTCGTTCGTCGACGGTAACTGAGGAGAAGATACGCTGCTTTGGTTATAGAGCCGCTCCGGCGGCCTCGTCAGACCGAGCCGGCTGATCCGCTCGCGCATGAGTTTGTCGCGGGCACCTTCCTCGATCAACAGATCAATGAGGGCCAGTCGCTTTGCTTCGTCGGTCGCGTCGGCCAACAACTTCTGATAGCGGCTGTGGTCGTAGCCCTGTTCTGATTCCGGTTTACTCATGCCCGCGCCCCGCCATGCCGCTTCTTCCTGGGACCAGGATCATAACATGGGTTCGCCAGCGCGCTATGCCCCGTACATAGCCTTGGTAAATAAGCGCCTGCGATCGAGCGGTTCTCGCAGCGCAAAGGCTAAGGTCAGTTGCAGGGATGCCTGCGGCCGTCCTGTCCACGATACGAAGCCGCGCTCTGCTTGCAGCGCACATAGGCCGGCCCGTCATAGTAGGCGAAGGTTCGATCCGGTGATACCGCAGGCCCGTAGTTGTGGAGATAGATACCGGTCGCCGGGGAATGATGCCGGTGGTGTCTGTGATGGTGATGGGACCGTGCCAGCGCGGGAACTGAGATGGCGATCAAAACCGCGGCGGCCGCAGCCAGAATTTTGAAGGTCTTCAACGGCCAATCTCCTGTGCTGTCATTGTACGCGCAGATCAACCGAAATTGAGCCGATCTGTTCCATGTTCAGACTGACCGGAGCCCCTGTCAACGATCTCCGCTAACCGGCGGTCGGGAGCCGCTCTTCAACAGCGGGGCAATGCCAAGTACACTGAGGCGCCGTCAGCTCGTTTGGGATGAAGCCGCCATCTGAGGAGACCAGAGTGATCACGCTCTACCATTGTGCCGCTGCCCGCTCGTTTCGCCCGTTGTGGACGCTTGAGGAGCTTGGGTTGCCCTATGATCTCAAAATGCTGCCATTTCCGCCGCGAGCACTGGCGAAGGAGTATCTCGGGATCAATCCGCTCGGCACCATTCCGTTGCTGCTGGACGGCGGTACGCGGATGACCGAGTCGGCGGCGATCGCGCAATATCTGGTGACGCGCTATGGACCGACTCCGCTGGCCGTTGCAGTCAACGAGCCGGACTACGGCGCGTTTCTCAACTGGTTGCATTTCGGCGAGGCCACGCTGACATTTCCGCAGACGCTGGTGCTGCGCTATTCGCAGCTTGAGCCGGAAGAACGGCGCAATCCACAGGTAGCAACCGACTACGCTAAATGGTTCTTTGGTCGATTGCGCTCCCTCGAGGCGGCACTGGCCGATCGCGAAGTTCTGTGCGGGAGCCGGTTCACGGTCGCCGACGTGTCCGTGGGCTATGCGCTGCTCTTGGCATCGCGGATCGGCCTCGCCAAGGATTTTACCCCCGGTGTCGCGGCGTATTGGCAGCGACTTCAGAAACGCGACGGCTACCGCCGCGCGGTCGAGGCGGAAAACATCGCCAGCGACCGGCAGGGGATTCCCCGCCGGGCGTATTGAAGATACAGCGCGACCACGCTGTCATCACCAGAAAGGTTTTGTTGTCTTGCCCAACCCACACGACTTTCATGCTCCACAATCGTCCTACACCAGGGAAGACCTGCTGAAGTCAAGCGAAGGAGGTTATTTCGGTCCGGGCAACGCGCAGCTACCCGCGCCGCCCATGCTGATGATGGACCGCATCACGGAAATCAGCCTGGACGGCGGAGAATTCGGAAAAGGCCACATCATCGGCGAACTGGACATTACGCCGGCGCTCTGGTTTTTCGGTTGCTATCCTGGCGATACCCTGATGCCAGGAAGCCTGGGTCTGGACGCTATGTGGCAGGTCATCGGCTATTGGCTCGGCTGGTCGGGTTCGCCGGGCAAAGGGCGCGCGATCGGCGTTGGCGAAGTGGAATTAAGCGGGCAGATCACTCCGGAAACCCGTCTCGTGCGTTACGAGGTCGATATGCGGCAGGTGAGGCGAGGCAAACTGGTTCTTGGAATTGCGAACGGCCGCGTGCTGGCCGACGGCGTATGCGTTTGCTTTGCGAAAGACATGAGGGTGGGCCTGACAAACGCGACGTGACGCACGCGGGATCGCTTCGCTTGAGGCTGGACGCGGCTTGTTGGTTACCCCGGGTTGGCTTTGAGGCCGGCCGCCTCGATCCCGGCAATGGCGCAGATTTCATCGTTGTCTGACGTGTCGCCGCTGACGCCGACCGCGCCGAGCAGCGCACCGCCTGCATCCTGAATCAGCACGCCACCGGGTACCGGGATCAGCGCGCCCTGCGCCATCGTGTTGACTGCGCTCACGAAGTAGGCCTGCTCCTGCGCGCGCTGATAGATTGCGCGCGAGCCCATGCCGAGCGCGAGCGCACCATATGCCTTTCCGTGCGCGATCTCGGCGCGCTTCAGGCTGGTGCCGTCCTGCGCCGCCGTGACCTTTACGCATCCGCGGGCGTCCAGAATGGTGATAACCAGCGGTTTCAGTTTCTTTTCGACGCCTTTGGCAAGCGCGACATCGAGAATCTTGCGCGCGACGTCGAGGGAGAGATCAGTCATGAACAGAATCCTTTCAGGAGATTTCAGTCATTCCGGGTTCGCCCCGGAAGGACGTGCGTAGTTTGAGGATGCGCTGTCGAGGCTCATTGCCAGAACACGCGAAACGTGAAGCGCTGTCCGGTTCGCGCCGTCCGCGATCTGGTGGCGGCACGAGGTGCCGTCGGCAACCACGAGAGCCTTCGAATCGGCACGCCGCACCGCAGGAAGCAGCGACAGCTCGGCCATCTCAATGGACGTGTCGTAGGTTTCAGTACCATAGCCAAACGCGCCGGCCATGCCGCAGCAACTGGACTCGATGGTGTCGACCTTGAGATCCGGAATCAGCCGCAACACCTTTTCGACGGGTTTGAAGGCGCCGAACGATTTCTGGTGGCAATGACCGTGCACGACGGCGTTGCTCGCTACTGGGCCGAGCGGCAGTTGCAATCGTCCGGCCTCGGCCTCGCGAACCAGAAATTCCTCGAACAGCAATGCGTGGGCGCTCACAGTCTTCGCCGCATCGTCGGAACGCAGCGAGAGTAGTTCGTCGCGCAACGTCAGGAGACAACTCGGTTCGAGACCGACGATCGGGATGCCGCGCGCGGCAAACGGCCCATACGTCTCGACCAGTCGATCGAGTTCGGCGCGGGCCTGATCGATCAGTCCGGCCGACAGAAACGTGCGCCCGCAGCAGAGCTGGCGGAAATGATCGGCAGGCTTCGGCAAATGCACGCGATAACCGCCTGCGACCAGTACGCGCAGGGCGTCATCGAGATTTTCGCGCTCGTAAGCGCGATTGAAAGTATCCGCGAACAGCACGACTTCGCGGCCATCAGCGGGCCCGATGACCTCGACAGCAGGCGCGAATATATCGCGGCGCCATTCGGGCAGCGAACGCCGGGCACTGATTCCGGCGATGGCTTCAAGCAAGCCGCGCAGCAGTGGGCTCCGGTTGCGCAAATTGGCCAGCGGCGCAAGGCGTGAAGCCATCTCAGCATAACGCGGTAGATACGCCACCAGCCGGTCGCGCAGGGAAAGCCCGTGCTTCGCCGCGCGCGCCGCCAGCACCTCGATTTTCATCTTGGCCATATCGACGCCAACGGGACACTCGTGACGGCAGGCCTTGCAGGAGACGCAGAGTTTCAGCGTATCGGCCATCGCATCGGAGGCGAGCGCATCGGGACCGAGCTGACCTGAGATCGCGAGCCGCAGCGTGTTGGCGCGCCCGCGTGTGACGTCTTTCTCATTACGCGTGGCCCGATAGGACGGGCACATCACGCCGCCCTCGAGCTTGCGGCAGGCGCCGTTGTTGTTGCACATCTCGACCGCGCCCTGAAAGCCGCCGCCGGCGCCGGGATAAGCCGACCAGTCCAGCACGGTCTTCAATTCCTCGACGCGATAGTCAGGCGCGTAACGAAACAGCGTGCGATCATCCATTTTTGGCGGATCGACGATCTTGCCGGGATTGAGTGTATTGCCGGGATCGAAGCGGTGCTTGACTTCGCGGAAATCCGCGACAATGCGGCTGCCGAACATGGTCTCGTGGAATTCCGAACGCACCAGGCCATCGCCGTGTTCGCCGGAATGCGAGCCCTTGTACTCGCGCACCATCGCGAAGGCTTCCTCGGCGATGGCGCGCATGGCGTTCACGTCCTTCTCCAGCCGGAGATTGAGGACAGGGCGCACATGCAGGCAGCCTTCCGAGGCGTGCGCGTACATGGTGCCGCGCGTGCCATGTTTCGCGAACACGTCGTTGAGGCGTTGCGTGTAGTCGGCGAGATGCGGCAGCGGCACCGCGCAGTCCTCGACGAACGAGACCGGCTTGCCCTCCTGCTTCATTGACATCATGACGTTGAGGCCCGAAGTGCGGAAATCCGAGATCGCGGTCTGCATCGCGGGTTCGGTCACGTCGACCACGCCGCCCCATTTGCGCTGCGGGTTATCCCAGCCGAAGCCTAGGTCCGACATCAGTTCCGAAAGCTGCGTTAGTTTCCGCAGATTGTCGGTTTGATCCTCTTCCGCGAATTCGACAATCAGCAGCGCATCGGGATCGCCGCGCACAACAGATTCGATGACCGGCTTGAACATCGCGATATCGCGGCCGAGCGCGATCATGGTGCGGTCGACCAGTTCGATCGCGATCGGTTTCAGCTTGACGAGATGTTGCGCGGAATCCATTGCTTCGTAGAAGCTGCCGAAATGGCAGACACCGAGCACCTTGTTACCGATCAGCGGCCAGAGTTTCAGTTCGATCTCGGTCGTGAAGGCGAGGGTGCCTTCGGAACCGACCAAAAGGTGCGCGAGGTTGTTAGGTGCGTTGCGAGGCACCAGCGCGTCGAGATTGTAGCCGCCGACGCGGCGCTGCACTTTTGGGAATCTCGCGGCGATCTCGTCCGCCTCGCGGTCGCCCAATGCCAGCATGTCGCGAAACAGGTCGAGCCCGCCGGGTGCGTTGAGCTGCGCCAGGTCGCGCGGCACCTCGCCAAAATGCAGCCGGGTGCCGTCCGCAAGCGCGGCATCCATCGACAGCGTGTTGTCGCGCATGGTGCCATAGCGCAGTGAGCGGCCGCCGCAGGAGTTGTTGCCGGCCATGCCGCCGAGGGTGGCGCGCGACGCCGTCGAGACATCGACCGGAAACCACAGGCCGTGTTTTTTCAGTTGCCGGTTGAGATCGTCGAGCACGATACCCGGCTCGACCACGCAGGTCCGACTGTCGACATCGAGCGAGATCAGCCGGTTCAGGTATTTCGAGAAGTCGATGACGATACCATCGTTGACGGTCTGGCCGCATTGCGAGGTGCCGCCGCCGCGGGGGGTGACGATCCGGCCGTCGTCGCGCGCCATCGCAAGCGCCCGCAACGCCTCGTCCATGGTGCGGGGCAGCACAACGCCCGCGGGCATGATCTGGTAGAACGAGGCGTCGGTGGCATAACGGCCCCTGCTGAAGATGTCGAACAGCACGTCGCCTGATATCTCGCGGGAGAGGCGCGCGGCGAGGGCGCTGTTTTCAAGGGAATCCGGGGCTTTCGCGGCCCTCATCGTCGCCATCGGCTCAATCCTGCGTGATTGCTCATGTCTTGCATCCGCTATCCGTCTTTGCAAGGCATGGCCCGTAGTCTTGAACATTGACGGATGCTTGCGGGGGCGGGACAACACCGCCGAATAGTGATATTTGACCCCTAGTTTTCTGAATCACCGCGCGAACGAAGCCACAAGACTCCCCCGGGAAGGACGCCAGATGACGCTGCATACAGGACGGCATTTTCTTCAGATTCCAGGCCCCACCAACGTGCCCGACCGGGTGTTGCGAGCTATGGATATGCCGACGCTGGACCATCGCGGTCCGGAATTCGCAGTGCTCGGCCACGCCGTACTGAGCGGCGTGCAGCGGATCTTCCGTACCAAGCAACCGGTCATCATCTATCCCTCGTCTGGCACCGGCGCCTGGGAAGCCGCGATCGTCAACACGCTGTCGCCGGGCGACAAGGTCCTGATGGCGGAAACCGGCCAGTTCGCAATGCTCTGGCTCGGGATCGCCGACAAGTTCAAGCTGGACGTCGATATGCTGTCGACCGACTGGCGCCGCGGTGCGCCGCTGGATCAGATCGAGGCGCGGCTCAAAGCCGATCGCGATCACACGATCAAAGCCGTCATGGTCGTGCACAACGAGACCTCGACAAGCTGCGTCACCCATCCGCTGGAAGTCCGCAAGATCCTCGATCGGACCAAGCACCCTGCGCTGCTGGTCGTCGACACGATTTCGGGCCTCGCATCGCTCGAATACGAGCATGACGCGTGGGGAATCGATGTGTCGATCGCTGGCTCCCAGAAAGGCATGATGCTGCCGCCAGGTCTCGGCTTCAATGCCGTGTCGGAAAAGGCGCTCGCCGCCTCGAAGGCGAGTACTTCGATGCGGTCCTACTGGGACTGGCATGAGATGATCGCGATCAATAAACAGGGTACCTTCCCATATACGCCGGCCACGAACCTGCTGTACGCGCTCAAGGAAGCCATCACCATGCTCGAGGAAGAGGGGCTGGAGAACGTCTGGGCCCGGCATCGCCGCCACGGCGCTGCGACCCGTGCAGCGGCGAAAGCCTGGGATCTCGATCTCGTCTGTCAGGATCCCCATGCCTATTCACCCGCCCTGACCGCGATCATGGTGCCCGACGGCCATGATGCCGATGCGTTTCGTAAGGTGGTGCTGGAGAATTTCGACATGTCGCTCGGCACTGGTCTCGGCAAGATCAAGGGCAAGGCATTTCGCATCGGTCATCTCGGCCACTTCAACGACCTGATGCTGATGGGCACGCTGGCAGGTGTTGAGATGGGTCTCGATCTTGCCAAGGTGCCGCATCGCGCGGGCGGCGTGATGGCGGCAATGGACGTGCTCAAGGGCCGCGAGGAGGTTTTGAAGATGCCGAAGGCCGCGGTTGCTTGAAATGGCAATCGCCTCTTCGAAGCGGCATTAGCCGCCGGTCCCTCTCGCTGCCGAGGCGGGCTGCGAGAGACTTCGGGCGTCGATGACGAACATCCTTGTGACAGGCGGGGCAGGCTACATCGGCTCTCATACGAGCCTCGCTCTCGCCGGAAAAGGATATGTTCCGGTCGCCTACGATAGTCTGGTGAACGGCCATCGCGAGTTCGTTCAGTGGGGACCGTTCGAACAAGGCGATATCAGGGACCGGTCGCGTCTCGACGAGGTGATCGCGCGCTACAATCCCGTTGCGATTGTTCATTTCGCGGGTTTGATCGAAGTCGGCCGGTCCATCCGCGACCCCGTTGGTTTCTTTGACAACAATGTCACGGGCTCGATCGTGCTGTTCGCGGCCGCCGAGCGGGCCGGAATCGACAAGATCGTTTTCTCATCGACATGCGCGACGTACGGTTTGCCGCAACATATGCCGATGCGGGAAACCCATCCGCAGTCGCCCATCTCACCCTACGGGACCAGCAAATGGATGGTGGAGCGGATGCTGCATGATCTTGATGTATACAAAAACATCCGCTCGGTCATTTTGCGCAATTTCAATGCCGCAGGTGCCGATCCTGCTGGACGGATTGGTGGACGGCACGGTCCGGAAAGTCATGTGATTCCGGTCGCAATTGCAGTGGCGCAGCGGGAAGGCCGTATCTTCAAAATCAACGGCTCCGATTACCCAACGCGGGATGGCACCTGTGTTCGCGATTTCATTCATGTCGCGGATCTGGCAGACGCGCACTGCCGCGCGATCGACTATCTGATCGATGGTGGACAAAGCGTCGCGCTGAATCTGGGGACCGGCCGAGGCACGAGCTTGAAGGAACTCGTCGCGGCGATCGAAAGCGTCGCGCGCCTAAAGCTTACATATGAGATCGGCCCCCGGCGCAACGGTGATCCGCCGGAACTTGTTGCCGACAACGCTCTTGCGGCGAGTGTTCTGGGCTGGACGCCGCGCCACGATCTTGCGTCGATCGTCTCTTCAGCGTGGACCTGGCATCAGCGCGCCAAGTCTCGGGATTGAAGATACTCATGATGCCGCGCAGCACCTGATCGTAGCCGTCGAGGTCGCGCACGAATTCGCCGCGATCATTGTCCAGCAGCCATTTTGCGATGCGCGACCGTTCTTCCTGATAGCAGCCGTCCAGCGTGAACAGGGCGCCATCGCCTTTCAGAACATCACGAACATTGGCAAGGGTGGCGGCCAGTTCCTGGCTGCCCTTCGGGGCGCAGTACGTCGCCCTGGTCCGCAAGTGACGGGCTCGGCCGGGTTGGACCTTTGGGTCAATCTGCGGGCCCGGACAGTTTGGCGGCCGGGGCCGGACGCCGGCCGGAAACCGAATAGCTGCATTGCTATTTGCACAGGAACTTCCGTCGTTTATACGTGGAAGCTACAGATCGCGCGACCAACGCGCGCGATTTTCGCGGCTTTGGGAATGCAGGTTCGCCATTCTCCCGAGCAGGCAGGCCATAGCTTCAAATGGCCGTCGCTGCAGGCAACCCCAGGAAAGACCAGCTATGAACGCCCCCACGGCCGTCAACGAAGACCTCCTGTATGTCGTCGAGGACGGCATCGCACACTTGACGTTCAATCGGCCGCAGGCGCGAAACG
This sequence comes from Pseudomonadota bacterium, assembly GCA_018240625.1. Taxonomy (GTDB): domain Bacteria; phylum Pseudomonadota; class Alphaproteobacteria; order Rhizobiales; family Xanthobacteraceae; genus Nitrobacter. The sequence goes on along the minus strand of JAFEFK010000891.1, from coordinate 4,721 downwards.
CGATGACGTTCGCGATGTATGAGCGGATGGCGGAGATCTGCGACAACATCAACGGCGACCGCTCGATCAAGGCGATGATCCTTACCGGCACCGGTGAGAAGGCGTTTGCATCGGGCACCGACATTTCGCAATTCCGTGCCTTCAAGACGCCCCAGGACGCGCTCGACTATGAGGCCCGCATCGATCGCGTGCTCGGTTCGCTCGAACGTTGCCGGGTTCCCACCATTGCTGCGATCGCGGGCGCCTGCACCGGCGGCGGCGCGGGCATTGCTGCCTGCTGCGACCTGCGGATCGGGACCAGCACGGCCCGCATCGGGTTTCCCATCGCGCGGACCCTCGGCAACTGCCTGTCGATGTCGAATTTCAGCCGTCTGATCGCGCTGATCGGCCCAGCCCGGACCAAGGACCTGATCTTCACAGCGCGTCTGGTCGAGGCGCCGGAGGCGCTGGCGCTGGGGCTGCTGAACGAGATCGTGCCCGACGTCGAGACGCTGCAGCGCCGTGCCCGCGAAACCGCCCAGCTCGTCGCGGGACACGCTCCCCTGACCATGGAAACCGCCAAGGAAGCGGTGCTCCGGTTGCGCCGGACGCTGACGCGCGACGAGGGGCAGGATTTGATCCTCAAGGCCTACATGAGCGAAGATTTTCGGGAGGGGATGGATGCCTTCCTGAACAAGCGCAAACCGGTTTTCAAAGGCAAGTAAGACCGACGCCCCCGGCCACCGAAAAACACGCGCAAAACACGGACATAATTGGTAAAATCCGTATCCTTGTCGCGCGCGGCTGGCGAAACAGCTTGTTAAGAGGCCTCATATAGCTTTCCGGCCACACGTGGCGGATTTGCGGATGACAATCGATGCCGGCCTGCGCCTCGCGACGGACGAGGCGGCCAATCACAGAACGCGTATCGGAGTGTCCTTTCTCGCGCTCGTCTTTGTCGCGGCGCTTCTGCTGCGGTGGGTGCTCCCCTTCAATGTCGACGTAAGCTGGTGGCTTATTGTCGGCGAACGCATGCTCGACGGCCAGCGTCTCTACGTTGACATTCTTGAGACCAATCCGCCGATGGCGGGGTCGGTCTATCTGCTCAGCGTTGCGTTGGCGCGCGTGATGCACGTCCGGCCGGAGGTGATGACTGACGGAGTCATCTTTTCCCTGATCGCGATGTCACTCGCGCTGACGTGGCATATCTTGCGTGACTCCTCGGCGCGCGGTCTCGCTGCGAGCGGTGCACTCGCCGTCTGGGCGGCGGCACTGCTCAGCATTATGCCGATGTATGATTTCGGCCAGCGCGAGCACCTTGCCCTGATTGCGATGTTGCCGGCGCTCGGCGTTTTTATTTTGCGAGGCAGTCGTGAGCCGGTGACGCCTGCGACGGTTTTGATTGCAGGGTTAAGCGCTGCGATAACGATGACTTTCAAGCCCTACTTCGCATTTGCTGTCGGCTTTTGCATCTTGGCGGTAGCTGCGAAGGCGCGCGACTGGCGCATTCTCTTTGCGCCTGAAAACTGGATCGCCGCCGGACTTGTCGTGGTCTACGGCATTTGCCTTTTCGTTTTCTATCCGGAGTACTTCACGACCATCTACCCGCTGGTATGCGACGTCTATTTGCTGCTGAAGGCGCCGATCGTGGCGCTTTGCGTCACCGCCGCCACGGCGCTGTGGGTCTGTGCCATCATGGTCGTTCTTGCGTTGCAAAATCAGCGGCGGAGGCTCGATGTCGTACCCGTCGTGATGCTGGCCGCATCGTTCGGTTTCGCAGCCTCATTTTTCGCGCAGGGCAAAGGCTGGGGGTATCACGCGTATCCGATGGTCGCGCTTGCCCTGATGGCGGTCGGTTGCGCCATCGCGGCCCTTGACTCGGAACATCCAGGATACATCCGATTTCGCGCAGCCGCCGTGTTCGTCGCCGCAATCATGTTCGCGCGAGCCTGCCTGTGGTTCAACGGAAGTATCGACGTTCAAAAAATCGAAGATCAGGTCGCCCGTCTCGGGTCGCATCCGAAGATATTAATGCTGAGCGCCGCGGCCGTTATCGGTCACCCGATGGTGCGGACGCTTCAGGGAACTTGGGTCTCGCGTCAGGAAGCATTTTGGGTGCGCGAAATTGTGCGCAGGGCTAAGATGGAACACGCCGTCGATGCTCAAACGGCGGCACGTCTCGACGTCTATGTGGCGCGTGAACGCGCGGGGTTGATCGAAGATTTCAAGAAGCAGACGCCCGATGTTGTGCTGATCGACAACAAGGATAGTGATTGGGGACGCTGGGCGTATGCCGATCCGGAGCTTTCGATTCTACTTAAGTCGTACACGAGAGTACAGACTGTCGATGGCATTGATATCCTGCAGCGCATGAGCCGGGAACGGCCCTAAACTCGCGGTCTCCGGATCAATGACGGCAACCGTTCGGTTGGCCTTGACCTGCATAACCTCACCCGTCATTAGTCCAGTCAAGGTTGACTAGGGCTCTTGCAGCATCATGGTGATCCATATGAAATCAGGGAAGAGAAACGTACCAAACTTCGCGAAAGCCGCCGCGGCGCTGATCGCGATTGCCGCGAGCGTTCCGGCGATGGCATGGGAGCCGACCAAGCCGGTCGAAATCGTTGTCGCCGCGGGAGCCGGCGGCGCGTCCGACCAGATGGCGCGCATGATCCAGGCAGCGATCCAGAAGCACAATCTGATGAAGCAGCCGATGGTGGTGTCGCTCAAGGGCGGCGCGTCGGGTGCCGAGGCTTTGATCTACATGAAGTCGAGCCAGGGCGATCCGAACAGGGTGCTGATCGCCTATTCGCTGATCTACATGCTGCCGCTGTCTGCCAAGATTCCCTTCAACTGGCGTGAACTGACGCCCGTCTCGGTCATCGCGATGGACCAGTTCGTATTGTGGGACAATGCGAAGGGTCCGAAGACGGTCAAGGATTTCATCGCCGCGGCGAAGGCGGCTACCCCTCCGTTCAAGATGGGCGGCACCGGTTCGAAGCGTGAGGACAACGTGCTGACCGTCTTCATGGAAAAGAAGACCGGCGCGAAATTCGCCTATCTGCCGTACAAGTCGGGCGGCGAGGCTGCGACGCAACTGGTCGGAAACCACACCGAATCCAACGTCAACAATCCTTCCGAGAACCTCGAAGTCTGGCGCGCCGGGCAGGTCAACGCGCTCTGCGTGTTCGACAGCGAGCGCATCGGCTACAAGACCAAGGTGACGGCGACGCAGTCGTGGAACGATATCCCGACCTGCAAGGAAGAGGGGCTCGACGTGCAGTACCTGATGCTGCGCGCCATGTTCCTGCCGGGTAAGGTGACGCCCGAGCAGACGGCCTTCTATGTCGACCTGTTCAAGAAAGTCTCCGAGACCCCCGAATATAAGGACTACATGGAGAAGCAGGCGTTGAAGCCGGTCTGGTTCGCCGGCGACGACATGGTGAAATTCCTTGAAGCCGACGACAAGGTGAACACCGAACTCATGACCGAAGCGGGTTTTGTGGCGAAGTAGGCCTGCCTGACCTGCGCACCTGCCCCGCTCCCCAAGCGCAGCAATGCTGCGCAGGGTGGGAGAGGGGGGTTCGAACGAAGTGAGAAGCCGGGTGAGGGGTTGATGGCAACAGGCGACCTCACCGGCTCTAACTCGCTTCGCTTGTTTTCGCCACCCTCTGCCGCAAGCAGAGAAGAAAACGGTTAGCTTCATGCCCAATACTGATCTCGAAATCATCGTCGAGGATCCCACGGCACCCGAGGCGGACTCGCCCGCGGTGACGTCCACTCGCACTGTCGAGATTGTCGCGTCGCTGTTGTTGGTCGCACTGGCCGTGCTGCTCGGCTACGACAACTGGCGTACCGGCATCTCATGGGACTCGACGGGTCCGCAGGCGGGTTATTTTCCATTCTATTTGTGTGTGATCCTGGCCGGGGCCAGCCTCTACGGGATCGTCGTGTCGCTGCGCGATCGCGCGGCGGCGACGGAGACGTTCGTCACGCGGGCGCAGCTTCGCCGCGTCATGCAAGTTTTCGTGCCGACGCTGTTATTCTGCCTCGTCATGCAGTTCCTCGGCCTCTATGTCGCAAGCTTCCTGCTCACCGCGGGCTTCATGCGGCTGATCGGAAAAATCGCGTGGTGGAAATCGTTGCTCACGGCGTTCGTCTTCACCGCCGCGATGTTCATCACCTTCGACATCGCGTTCGACGTCATCATGCCGAAGGGGCCGTTAGAGGCGGCGTTCGGGTATTAAGGGCTGCTGCATGGTCAGCAAAGGCACGTCATTCCGGGACGCTCGCAACGCGAGCGAACCCGGAATCTCCGCTAGAGATCGCACCATCGAGATTCCGGATCAACGCGCATGCGCGTTGTCCGGAATGACGATGGCTGAGTGAGGGGACATATAATGGAAGCCTTCGGTCTCCTGCTTCACGGCTTCACCGTACTGCTGACGGGAAAGACGCTGCTGCTGATGATGGTCGGGCTGGTGCTTGGCATCTTTGTCGGCGTTCTGCCGGGTCTCGGCGGGCCCAATGGCGTGGCCATCCTGTTGCCGCTGACCTTCACGATGGACCCGACCTCGGCCATCGTCATGCTGTCCTGCATCTACTGGGGCGCGCTGTTCGGCGGCGCGATCACCTCGATCCTGTTCAATATTCCGGGCGAGGCGTGGTCGGTCGCCACCACCTTCGACGGCTATCCGATGGCACAGCAGGGTAGGGCGGCGGTGGCGCTGACCGCGGCGTGC
>JAFEFK010000890.1 GCA_018240625.1 Pseudomonadota bacterium | reverse complement strand
GATCTCGCGGTTTGATGCTGTGCCCATCCCCGAAGCGTTGCGGAAAAACCTGTCTTCCAAGGCGATTATGGAAATCCCGGTTGAAACTGCCTGGAGCATGTACAACTTCCGCGCGGATGATGTGGTCGCAGACATCGCGCCGCGTCCGATCCTGTTTTTGCATACAGCGAACGACACGATTACGCCTACGGAGCAGTCGATACGCATGTTCGAAAAGGCAGGGCAGCCGGCGGAACTCGTCCTGATCACAGGCACGTCGCATTTTCCACTCGCAGAGAAGGACGCGCCCCGCACCAAGACGATCATTAAGGGCTGGCTCGACAAATTCTTTCCATCTTCGCTGGTGACCTAAATATGAAGGCCCCGCGCGACGGTCAAATTTTCGAAGCGGCGTTGCTTCGCGACTTCGCGTGTGCGTTGCTTCAAGCGGGTGGGTTCACTGAGGATCAAGCCAGACAGACTGCGGACGTACTGGTGTGGGCCAACCTGCGCGGGGTCGATTCACATGGGGTCTTACGGATCCCGCGCTATATCGAGATGGTGGAATTGGGCCTGATCAATCCGGCTGGAATTCCTCGGGACGAATTCTCAAGAGGCTCCATAGCCGTGTCCAGCGCCCAACGTGCCCCTGGCGCAGTTGCGATGGTCTTTGCGGCGAGGAAGGCCCTCAGTCTGGCGAACGACCACGGTATCGGGTGGTGCTCTATGCAAGGCATCAGTCATGCCGGTGCAATCGGTTACTATGCGGAGCAGATCGCCAAAGTGGGCCACGTTGCGATCGTCATGACCGCATCAAAGCCATTGATGGCTTATCACGGTTCGAAAGTTGAAGGCGTCTCCACTAATCCCATAGCGATCGCAGCTCCGACGCTCGATCCGGACCGCCCTCTGCTTCTTGATATGTCGACGGCTTCGGTCGCACTCGGCAAGATCATGGCCGCCAAGGACGCGGGCAAATCGATTCCCCTGGGGTGGGGCGTCGATCGAGACGGCAACGATACGACGGACCCTGCCAAAGTCGCGGCGGTGTTGCCGATGGCAGGTCCGAAAGGTTCCGGTCTGTCTTTGATGATCGAGGTGCTGACGAGTGTGTTGGCGAGCAATCCACTTATCTCGGTGGCGCTATCATCAGGCAGTGATCCCGGGGCAAACGGAGTGGCCGTAGCGCTCGATCCGAAAGCGTTTCGCAACCAATCTTTTGCAGCGGATGTCAGCGCAGTAAGCGATGCGATCAAGACCTTGCCTGTGGCGGCTGACACAGACAAGATTTTTCTTCCCGGTGAGCGAGGTTTTGACGAAGCTGATCGCCGGCGAGTTAAGGGAATAACAGTAACAGCAGGGACGTTGTCAAAATTATCTGCGCTCGCATCAACGCTTGGCGTAAGCATGCCGGGAGCTTTCCGCCATTCGGCTGGATGATGTTCCAACCAAACGGGTTCGGCGACCGACTCACTTCCCGCAAATTGAAGCTGCAATGATCGGAACAAAAAAGCTTGCGGGGGACAGCGCGTTGACGACGCAATCCAAGATGAAGCGCGACTACTATGCCGGCGCCCTGATGATGCTGATCGGGCTTGGCGCAGCGGTCGAAGGCAGCAGCTATCACATCGGTACGCTTGTGCGCATGGGCCCCGGGTTCTTTCCGGTCGCGCTGGGTGTCATCCTGATTCTTCTGGGCCTGATGATTGCCGGCACGGCCTTCGCGTCGACCGAGGGTGGCGATGAGCGTTTTCTGCCGGGCAATCCGCAGTGGTTCGGCTGGCTCTGCCTGATCGGTGGGCCCGTCCTGTTCATCATCCTCGGCGTCTACGCGGGAATGATTCCCGCGATTTTTGCCTGCGTCTTCGTCTGTGCATTGGGCGACAAGACGTCGACACTCAAGGGGGCGCTGATCATGTCGGCCGGCGTCACGGTCTTCGGCGTGCTTCTGTTCTCCTATCTGCTGGGCGTGCCGCTTCCGCTGCTGCGCGGGATCACGCCATGATCGAGACCGCACTGCAGAATCTCTGGTTCGGCTTCGGTGTCGCACTGGAACCCCACAACCTGATGTATTGCTTTCTGGGCGTGCTGGTCGGCAATCTCGTCGGCGTGCTGCCCGGAATGGGTCCGGTGGCGACCATTTCGATCCTGCTGCCGCTGACCTTCGGCATGAAGCCCGTCGCCGCGATCCTGATGCTGGCGGGCGTCTATTATGGCGCGCAGTATGGCGGCGCCATCTGCTCGATCCTGCTCAATCTGCCGACCCATCCGCCGCACGCGGTGACGTGTCTCGACGGCTTTCCGCTGACCAAACAGGGCAAGGGCGGAACGGCGCTCGGTATTACCGTGATCGCGTCGTTCATGGGCGCTTCGTTCGGTATCACCGAGATGATTTTCCTCGCACCCTTTCTCGTGAAGGTTGCGCTGGAATTCGGGCCGGCCGAAGTCTGTTCGCTGATGCTGGTCGGTCTGCTGGCGGGATCGACGCTCGCCAAGGGCTCGCCGCTCAAGGGCGTTGCCATGACCGTACTCGGCCTGCTGATCGGTATTGTCGGCACCGACATCGAGACCGGCACGACGCGCTTTACGTTCGGAATCCTCGAACTTGATGACGGGGTCGAGATCGTCACTCTCGCGCTCGGCCTATTCGGCATCGCCGAGTTCATGAACAGCATGAACCAGACCGCGGCAGTCGATACCAAATATTCGAACGTCAGGTTCAGGGACATGTTTCCGTCCTGGGCCGATCTGAAGCTTGCGTTCTTTCCAATGGTACGCGGCACGTTGCTCGGCAGCATGTGCGCGCTGATCCCGGGCACCGGCCCGACCATCGCCTCGTTCGTCTCCTATGCGACGGAGAAGAAAATCTCCAAGACGCCCGAACGCTTCGGGCACGGCGCGATCGAAGGTGTCGCCTGTCCCGAGGCCTCGACCCATTCGTCGGTACAGGGCGACTTCATTCCGACCATGAGCCTCGGCATTCCCGGCGACGTGACGATGGCGCTCCTGCTCGGCGCGCTGATCATTCAGGGTATCGTGCCCGGCCCGCAACTCATCAGCCAGCATCCCGACATTTTCTGGGGGCTGATCGCGAGCTTCTGGATCGGCAATATCCTGCTGGTGATCCTCAACGTCCCGATGATCGGGCTGTGGGTGAAGCTGCTCAGTATTCCCTATCGCTATCTCTATCCGAGCGCGATGTTCTTCATCTGCATCGGGGTCTATGCCGCCAATAACGACATGTTCCAGGTCGGCGAGACGGTGGCGATCGGCATTTTCGGCTATGTCCTGCTGCGGCTGGATTTCCATCCGGCGCCGATCCTGCTCGGCTTCGTGCTGGGTCCGCGCTTCGAGGAGAATTTTCGCCGCGCCATGCTAATCTCGCGCGGCGATCTGAAGGTCTTCATCGAGCGGCCGATCAGCGCGGCTTTTCTTGCGATTTGCGTTTTTCTGATCGCGGGCCAGGTCTATATCTGGCTCCGGAAGCCGAAGCTCGCGGTTGACCAAAAGGCATTGGTGTGACAACGCGTGCGACTATTTAAGGGTCAAAATTCGATCAGCATTTACAAACCGCCGCATCTTGGCGGTGGAGATTCACGTTGGAGTACCCGGCAAGCCCATCTTGTCATCTCCACTAGCTGGAACGCTAATTTCCGCTGTTGGTTGTCATTCGGCCTGCAATATTGACCCCGTAAGCCGGGGGATCGGCGTCCAAGATTGACCTCCTACAGGTTGGCTATTTGCGCTGCCTGCTTTGTCATGAAGCAGGTGGTCGGGGATGCTGATCGTGGAGACGATTGCGCGGATACGGCGCGAACACTTCATCAAGGGCAAGACGATCAGGGAGATCGCCCGTGACCTGAAGGTGCCGCGGAACACAGTCCGGAAGGTGCTGAGGTCGGGAGAGACCTCGTTCGAGTGTGAGCGTTCGATCCAGCCGCGCCCCAAGCTCGGGCGTTGGGCGCCCGAGCTTGATGAACTGCTGGCGGCGAACGCGGCCAAATCCGCTCGCGAACAGCTGACCTTGATCCGGATCTTCGAAGAGTTGCGCGGACGCGGCTATGACGGCGGCTACGATGCCGTGCGGCGTTACGCCAGGCGTTGGAGCAAGGAGCGCGGGCAATCGACCGCGGCGGCCTATGTTCCACTGAGTTTTGCGCCGGGAGAAGCCTATCAGTTCGACTGGAGCCACGAGATCGTTCTTCTCAACGGCGTGACCGTGCTCGTGAAGGTCGCCCACGTCCGGCTGTGTCACGGCCGCATGCTGTTCGCACGGGCCTATCCGCGCGAGACGCAGGAGGCGGTGTTCGACGCCCACGACCGGGCGTTCGCGCTGTTCAAGGGCACTTGCAGCCGCGGCATCTACGACAACATGAGGACGGCGGTGGAGACGATCTTCGTCGGCAAGGATCGCCGCTACAATCGCCGCTTCCTGCAGACGTGCATCCGACTGCGTCCGCCCCCAATCAAATCAGATACTGCAAGGGCTAGCGACGATCGAGAATTTTCGCGCCCACAGAAATTGTCCCGTTCTGTTCTCGATATTGGGTCTTGAGAAAGGAGAAAGCCCGAGAATGCTGAGGGCTGGGCTTCGTGGCTCTGCGCTAACCATGCCCAGTGCCTGAGGGGCATTCCTGCCTAGAGACTGTCGCGGTTACCGAGTATTGCTTACGAACACTTAGCAGCCGGATAGCGTCTGCCCGTGCTGGGACCCACGAAAACCGCTGGCGTTCCTGCCTGACATTGAGCAAGACATGCCTTGAACGGCCTGTCACAACGAGATGCGGGCAACTGCATTCGTGTTTCATTGCGAACACACGCATTGAAATGATCACGGCAACTAAACGCGAAAACCGGCGATGAGCTTATGCCGGCACCGATAGCTAAGCAGAGCGTAACAGTAGCTTTTCTCATTGGTCTGTCCTTCGCATGCAATCGCATGCGGCTTTTGGCTGTTATAGACTGTAATTCGAGGCGGATTGATCGGGCATTAAGCAAGACTTGACCGCGAGACTATTTCTTGGACTTTCCGTCGGTCTGAAACACTTTTCCAGTGTACGGGCCAACGTACTGGCCAGTCTTCTTGCAGTTCTGGTACGCGGGGCCGAAGCAAACACTCCTGACGCCTGGCGAATGTCCTTGGCTGCTCATGCAGCCGTTGGCGTAGGATTCGCACGAGGCAGCAGAGGCGGCATTCACCCAAATGGCGCCAATCAGGGCGGCCGTCATTGCAATGATACTGGACTTCAACACGAGGCGGCCTCCGTTCGTTAACATCCAAGCCGCGCCCCTCCGCTCGCGAGGCTTCGCGACGGGGAGGCATAGGCCATGCACTCGCTTGAATCCTAACGGCGACCGCTCGCTCGGCGAATTGAAAAACTATGAAATTTATTGAAATTGGCCTCCGATTGGCGTTGAATCGAGCTTTTTAGGGCCCGGAAGGATCAATGTTACAGCCGCTTGCCAGGCGCATGCGATTTGAGGCATTCGAGCTTGATCTGATGCGTAATGAACTGTCGCGAGGGCAAGATATCGTTCCATTGCGACGACAATCGTTCGAGGCCTTGCGCTATTTGGTGGAGCATGCCGGCCACACGGTTTCCAGGAAGGAGATCGTGCGGGCGGTGTGGCAATCGCCGCCGGCCGATCCCGACGGTTCGGTCGCGCAATGCATCAAGGAAATTCGGCAGGCACTTGGCGTGGACGCCCGGTGGATGATCAGAACCGTTTCCGGCACCGGATATCAATTTGTAGCAGTTGTCGAGTCGCCAGTCGCCGCGACACTACCAGACACAAGAACCGATCCCCAAAACCAGCCAACCGCAATGCGCTTTGCTGTAGCCTTGGGTCGGCGAAAGATACTGATCAGCCTCTTAGTTGGCTCGATCACTCTCGGGGCGTTCGTGTTCTGGACGAAATTAGTCGCCGATGAACAGCGGGATGCTGAGACAGTCTCTTACGAGTATGTACCGTTCGGCAAAATGCCGACCAGCATAGAGATGGTCATCACCACCTCCAACGGCCGAACGATGAAATGTGTTGGCGGGGTAGTCGGCGCTAAACCTCGTATCTGCAATTGGAATTAATGAGAATGAGATTGAGCGCCCACTAAAATAGTCACGCGGATTTCGGTTTGAGCTGATCGAGCTTTGAGCCGGCAGGCTTTCTGGCGATTGGGGGATGAAGCTGCAATGGCGCCGGCACGTGAGCCACTGTCGGATCCCGAGGTGGAGCGTGCGCGTCCCTATGCGCCACCGCAGGGTGAAGTACCGAGTGCCTTCAACCCGCCGTCAGGCTGTCCGTTTCATCCGCGTTGCCCTCGTGCGATGGATCGCTGTAGCCACGAGCGGCCGCTGCCACGGCTGGTATCTCGCCAGCATCTTGTTGCTTGCCATCTCCATGAGGCCTGAGCTCGCTGCAACGGTACGCGAGCCGCGATGGGCGGCCCGCAAATTGAGCTTGCCTTGCAGCAGCTTTAATGATTGCGAAGGTCGCAAAGAAAACGGGAGAAGAAATAGCTCCGGCCTGTGTGGCAGCCGTATATGGCTGTATCGTACTACAGCTTAGTCGCGACGACGCGAAAACCTACGTTGCTTGAGGCGCTGTCCGGCGTGTTGGAGCTGCGTGCGGCGACCCGGTAACGGTTGCAATACGATTCGTGGCAGAGAAACGACCCTCCGCGTAGCGATCGATACGGGGTTGGATCGGTTGCGACGGGGTCGGTTGGTGCGGTGACGCGATGATACCGGGGCGAGAAATAATCC
>JAFEFK010000088.1 GCA_018240625.1 Pseudomonadota bacterium | reverse complement strand
GTTCGCGCCCAAGGGCGCGTGAGGCATTGAACATTCCCGCCCCCCTTGTGGGGGAGGGTTAGGGAGGAAGGTCGATGCGAAATCAGACTCATCCGTCGACAACACCCCCCTCTCCACCTCTCCCCCACAAGGGGGGAGAGAGCAGATGGTGCCTCGCCCGACGCTGTCATCAATATTGAGTCGAAATTATCGTCCCAGCGCCAGCGCGATCAGGCCGAGCGTGCCGACAATCACCCGCCACCACGCGAAGAACGTAAAGCCGTTGCGCGTGACGTAACTCAAGAACGCCTTCACCACGATGATCGCCGTGATGAACGACACCACGAATCCGATGGCGATGATTCCGAGGTGATCGGTCGTCATGTCGGCGCGGTTCTTGTAGAAATCATAGGCGAACGCGCCGATCATGGTCGGGATCGCCAGGAAGAACGAAAATTCCGCCGCCGCGCGCTTGTCGGCGCCGAGCAGCATCGCCGAGACGATGGTGGCGCCCGATCGCGATACGCCGGGGACCATCGCCAGGCACTGCGCGATGCCGATCCACAGATACATTAGCAACGGAAATTTCGTGGCATCGTGTTCGTGCGGATTGTGATCGAGCTGATCGACCCACATCAGGACCGCGCCGCCGACGATCAGCGAGAAACATACGACCCACGGATTGAACAACAGCTCCTTGATATATTTTCCGGCGATCAGGCCGATCACGACGGCCGGCAGAAATGCCACCAGCACGCCGATGACAAAGCGCCGGTCCTCGGGGTTGGAGAACATGCCGAGCGCGATCCGCCACAGTTTCGCAAAATAGATCACGACAATCGCAAGAATCGCGCCGAGCTGGATCAGCACCGTAAAGCTGTTCCAGAAGCTGCCTTCGCCGAGATTGAAGAAGCGCTCTGCCAGCAGGAGATGGCCCGTCGAAGACACCGGCAGAAATTCGGTGACACCTTCGACAATGCCGAGGATGACGGCTCTGATTGTATCGGAAATCATGGAATGGCCTGCTCTGAATCGTGTTCGACGGCAAAAGGCGGGCTCTTCTCGCTTATTCGCAGCATGGCCGCAATGCCGAAAATCAGAGTTTTATTCATGATGCAGAATAGATACTTCGCGCGTAAAGCCTCACCCTCCCTGAAAGGGAGAGGCGATTTGCCCTTGGGCAAATCGGGAGCAGGACATTCTCGGCAAATGACCCCCACCCCAACCCTCCCCCTTTCAGGGGGAGGAAGCATGCTCTAAAGGCAGGTTGCCTCGTCCGTCGCGTTCTGTAGGTTGGCGCGCGCCGGACCGGCCGCGGCGTTAAACGCTTTAGAGACGCTTTCTTAAGCACCGCAAACTTATCAAGGGCTCCATGTTCACGCTGTTTCACCATCCGTTCTGTCCGCAATCGCGATTCATTCGCCTCGCCCTCGGCGAGCATGGTCTCGACGTGCGGCCGGTGGAGGAGCGCGTATGGGAGCGCCGCGAGGCGTTTCTGGCGCTGAATCCGGCCGGAACCACCCCCGTTTTGATCGCAGAGGGCCTGCCGCCGGTTCCCACCGCCGGCGTCATCGCCGAATACCTCGATGAGACCCATGGCGGACGGATCGGCGAACGGCGGCTGCTGCCCACATCCATGGCCGAGCGTATCGAGGTGCGCCGCCTGATGACCTGGTTCAACGAGAAATTCTTCGAGGAAGCCTCCGGCCCGCTGGTGACCGAGCGCATCTACAAGCGCTTCATGGGCGAAGAGGTCGGCGGCGGCCCGCCCGCGATGGACGTGATCCGCGCCGCCACCGCCAATGTGCGCTATCATCTGGCCTACATCGGCTGGCTGGCGCGCACACGGAATTTTCTCGCCGGCGACCGGCTGACCTTCGCTGACTTGGCCGCCGCGGCGCACCTGTCGGCGATCGACTATCTGGGCGATGTGCCATGGATCGAGGACGACGCCGCGAAAGCGTGGTATGCGCGGATCAAGTCGCGCCCCTCATTCCGCCCGCTGCTGGGCGAATGGCTGGCGGGCGTCCCGGCCTCGCGCACGTACGTGGACCTGGATTTCTGATTCCGTGTTCGGCTGATTTTTCTCAACAGGCAGGGCGCTCTCCCTCTCCCGCTTGCGGGCCGCGCCGCGAGCATGCGCTGAGAGGGCTGGGGTGGGGGCCGCTCCAATGAATCGCCGCGCCGGTGAAGAACGCTTTCCCCCACCCGCGCGCAAGATGCGCGCGACCTCCCCCGCAAGCGGGAGAGGTATCCTCGGCGCCGCGGATATGCCGCGATGAACGCCGGCCTTAACTCCGCCCTCGCCGCGCAGGCCCGCGCGCTCGGCTTCGATGCCATCGGCGTGACCGGACCCGACACGATCGGTGATGCCGGACAACATTTCCATGCTTTCCTCGACACCGGCGCGCATGGCGACATGGACTGGCTCGCCGCCAATCCGGAACGCCGCGCCGATCCGCGCGTGCTGTGGCCCGACGTGCGCAGCATCGTCATGCTCGGCGTCAATTACGGCCCCGACGAGAATCCGCTTCATATCCTCGCGCGGCGGACGCGCGGCGCGATCTCGGTCTATGCCAGGGGCGACGACTATCACGACCTCATCAAAAAGCGGCTGAAGACGCTGGCGCGCTGGCTGCACGCCACCGCGGGCGGCGACGTCAAAGTGTTCGTCGATACCGCGGCGGTTATGGAGAAGCCGCTGGCGAAAGCCGCCGGCTTGGGCTGGCAGGGCAAGCATACCAATCTGGTCTCGCGCGAGTTCGGCTCGTGGCTGTTTCTCGGCGCGATCTTTACGACGCTCGAACTGCCGCGCGCCGACGCTGAAACAGATCATTGCGGCTCGTGTCAGGCCTGTCTCGACATCTGCCCGACCGCGGCGTTTCCCGCGCCGTACAAGCTCGACGCGCGGCGCTGCATTTCCTACCTCACCATCGAAAACAAGGGGCCGATCCCGCACGAATTCCGCAAGGCCATCGGCAATCGCATCTATGGCTGCGACGATTGCCTCGCTGCATGTCCGTGGAACAAGTTCGCGCAAGAAGGGCGCGAGATCAAACTTGCCGCGCGCGATGCCTTGCGCGCGCCGTCATTAGCCGACCTCGCGCGGCTCGACGACGCTTCCTTCCGCGCGCTGTTTTCGAAATCGCCGGTCAAGCGCATCCATCGCGAACGATTTTTGCGCAACGTGCTGATCGCCATCGGCAACTCCGGCGACGCCGCGCTGGCGGTTGAGGCCGAACATTTGCTGGATGATGAAAGCCCGCTGGTGCGCGGCGCGGCGGTATGGGCGCTGTCGCAACTCGTGCCGCGGGAGCGTTTCGCGGCGCTGGCGTCAGAGAATGCTGCCGCCGAACGTGATGACAGCGTGCGCGCGGAATGGGCATGCACTCAACCTTCCGATGGTTAGGGTTACGTGCTCTTTCTTCCCTCTCCCCCAAGCGCAGCTATTGCTGCGCAGGGTGGGAGAGGGTGGTTTCGAACGAAGTG
>JAFEFK010000889.1 GCA_018240625.1 Pseudomonadota bacterium | reverse complement strand
ACTTCCATGCAGTGGCGGCTGACGAGCTGGTGCGGCCCGGCGCTTTCCGGTTCGGCCTGACCTGGCATTTCGCGCGGCCGCCGGTGATCGACCTCGAATTCGAGATGGATTGCCGGCGCGTCATGCGCGAGGTGGTGATCTGAAGACTGCGGTTACCACCTCTCCCCGCCGGGGAGAGGTCCGAGCCGTAGGCTCCGGGTGAGGGGGCAACTAACATCAAGGCCATACCCCCTCACCCCAGCCCTCTCCCCATGGGAGAGGGAGTATTCCTCATTGTGTGGTGTACGTCCCCATCGAGACAAATGCCTCACCGTCCCGCGGCGTAGCCCTGCATGCCACGCGGGTTGGCGGCGGCGCGGCGGCGGCGGCCGATCTTCGACGCGGCGGTGAGACGGCCTTCCGACCAGTCCGGCCCGGTTTCCACGATATGACCGCGCTTGGTCAGGGTTTCCGTGGTGGCTTTCGGCACGCGGTTCTCGACCACCAGCACGCCTGGACGGGCCGTGCGCGGCCAGAACGAAATCGGGAAATGCTCGGAGTGCCAGGCCGGCGCGTCGATCGCTTCCTGCAGGTTCATTTTCGCGTGCACGTGGCGCAGGAAAAACTGCGTCGTCCACTGGTCCTGCTGATCGCCGCCGGGCGAACCCCAGGCGAGATACGGCTCGCCGTCGCGCAGCGCCATAGTCGGGCTGAGCGTGGTGCGCGGCCGCTTGCCCGGCGCAAGCGCTGCCGGATGATTGTCTTCCAGCCAGAACATCTGCGCGCGGCTGCCGAGACAGAAGCCAAGCTCGGGGATCACGGGCGACGATTGCAGCCAGCCGCCGGACGGCGTGGCCGAGATCATGTTGCCGTCCCTGTCGATGATGTCGAAATGCACGGTATCGCCGCGCACTTCGCCGAAGCGACCGACCGTCGGCTCGCCGGCGCCCATCGCACCGACGGCCTCACGCTGACCTTCCTGACGGCGCAGTTTGACCACCGCGCCAAAGCCCTCGATCGAGCCGGGCACGAAATCCAACGAGGCCGTGTCCGAGATCAGCTTGCGGCGCTTGTCGTTGTAAGCATCAGACAGCAGCGTCTGAATCGGAATTTCCGTGAAATCAGGATCGCCGTAGAATTTTTCGCGATCCGCGTAAGCGAGTTTGGCGCATTCGACTTGCAGATGGATGAACTCGGGGCCAGCGGGATCGAGACCGTCGAGGTCGAAGCCCTTCAGCAATGCGAGCTGTTGCAGCATCACGGGGCCCTGGCTCCAGACGCCGCCCTTGCAAACGGTGTAGCGGCCGTAGTCGTAGGTGAGCGGCGCCTCGACGGTCGGTTGCCATCGTGCCATATCGTCGGCGCGCAGCACGCCGCGATGCGGCGATCCGCTGACGTCCATCACATCCTGCGTGCGGCAGAACGCGCCGATCGCTTCCGCGACAAACCCTTGCGACCATGATTGTCGCGCGCGCTCGATCTGCGCCACGCGGTCGCCACCAGCGCTCTCGGCTTCGCTCAGGATGCGGGTATAGGTTTCAGCGAGCTTCTTATTCGTAAAGATCGTGCCGGGGACGGGCACTTCGTTGTTGGGCAAATAGATCGCTGCCGAAGTGGTCCAGTGCTTCCGGAACAGTTGCTCGACGGTTGCGATGGTGGCGGAAACGCGTTCGACCAGCGGATAGCCATTATCCGCATAACCAATGGCGGCTTCGATCACGTCGCGCAGCCGCATCGTGCCGTAGTCGCGCAACAGCAGCATCCAGGACTCGAATGTACCGGGCACGCATGCCGCTAGCAGCCCGGTGCCGGGCACCATATCGAGGCCCTCGCTGCGGTAGTGCGCGATGGTGGCGCCGGCCGGGGCAGGGCCTTGACCGCAAATCACCTCGGTGCGTTCGCGCTTCACATCATGCACGATGATCGGCACGTCGCCGCCCGGACCGTTCAAATGCGGCTCGACTACCTGCAACGTGAACGCGGTAGCGACGGCAGCATCGAAGGCGTTGCCGCCCTTCTCGAGAATGGACATACCGACCGCTGTCGCGATCCAGTGGGTCGAGGTGACGACGCCGAACGTGCCTTCGATTTCGGGGCGGGTAGTGAAAGGATCGGGATTGATATTACCCATCTTGAATTGCGCCTGCGCCGGTGGAGATATCAGCGGCGCACTTGACCACAGCCGGGGCTCACTGCCAACCGCAGCACCGCGATATCAGGGCTGTGTTGCAACGGCTCGAATTGGTTCATTGACCGCGTGGCATGCGACCCCGCCGATCAGTTCCGGCACTTCCTTGCGGCAAAGATCGAAGACCTCGGGGCAGCGCGGATTGAACGGACAGCCCGGCGGGGGATTGATCGGGCTCGGAATCTCGCCCTTGACGGGGATACGCTGGCGGCCCGTCATGGCGAGATCGGGGACCGCGCCGAGCAGCATCCGCGTGTAGGGCATTCGCGGGTTGTTGAATAACTCGCGGCTCTCGGCAATCTCGACGATGCGGCCGAGATACATCACGCCGATGCGCGTCGCCATGTGGCGGACCACCGCGAGATTATGGCTGATGAAGAGATAAGTGAGCCCGAGCCGGTCCTGCAGGTCGCGCATCAGATTGAGGATTTGCGCCTGCACCGAGACGTCCAGCGCCGAGGTTGGCTCGTCGCACACGATGAATTCGGCCTCGGACGCCAGCGCGCGGGCGATAGCGATCCGCTGGCGCTGGCCGCCGGAGAATTCGTGCGGAAATTTCACGCCGTCGTCGGGATGTAGGCCGACCAGATTGAGAAGTTCGCCGACGCGGCTCTTGATGTTGCGTTCGCCCTGAATGATGTCGAAGGCGCGGATCGGTTCGGCAACGATGGAATTGACCCGCAGCCGCGGGTTGAGGCTGGCGTAAGGGTCCTGGAAGATCATCTGGATGCGCCGGCGCAATAGCTTGCGCGCCTGCGCCTGTTTGGCGTTCGTCATCGAAACGCCGTCGATGATCACCTCGCCCGACGTCGGCGGCAGCAAGCCAACCACCATCCGGGCCACAGTTGTTTTGCCGGAGCCGGATTCGCCAACCAGCGCGAACGTCTCGCCCTTGACGATATCGAACGTGACATCGTCGACCGCCCGGAGAAGCTCGCGATGGCCGCCCTCAAGCACCCGGTTCAGCCAGGGCTTTGACACGTCGAACACGCGTCCCAGGTGCTTGGCATCGACGAACGGGGCCGCGGTCATGCTGCATGATCCTTCTTGGCCGGCTCGCCGTCATAAAGATGACACGCCACACGCTGCTCGCCGCATGGGATCGGCTCCGGCCGTTCGACCCGGCAGCGATCGAAAGCGGAGGCGCAGCGCGGGTTGAAGGCGCAACCCGGTGGAATGGCAGACAGGCGCGGCATCGAGCCGGGAATCTGAACCAGCCGCTCGGCCTCGATGGCGAGCGTCGGAATCGCGCCCATCAAGCCCTTAGCGTAGGGATGAAGCGGATTGCGGATGACGTCCTGCACCGGGCCGATTTCCGCGATCCGTCCGGAATACATCACGGCTACACGATCGCAGGTTTCGGCGATCACGCCCATGTCGTGAGTCACGAGCATCACGGCGGTGCCGTGATCGCGACCTAGGCGCCGGATCAACGAGATGATCTGGGCCTGCACGGACACGTCGAGGGCGGTGGTCGGCTCGTCTGCGATAATCAATTCGGGATCGGCGCAGATCGCGAGCGCAATTACGACACGCTGCCGCATGCCGCCGGAGAATTCATGCGGATAGGCATCGATCCGCTTCTCGGGCGCGGGGATTCCGACTTCGGCCAAGAGCTCGATTGCCCGCTTTCGGGCAGCTGATTCCGAGACATCGGAATGAGCGCGGATGGTTTCGGTGATCTGGTCGCCGACTTTGTAGAGCGGGTTGAGGCTCGTCAGCGGATCCTGGAAGATCATGCCGATCCGTTTGCCGCGAATCCTGCGCAGCTCTTCGACGGAAAGGTTGTCGATGCGCAACCCCGACAACCGGATTTCTCCGGATGCGATCCGCCCCGGGAGATCGATCAGACCGATCACTGCATTGCCCGTAACGGATTTGCCGGCACCGGATTCGCCGACGACGCCCAGCACTTCACCTTTGGCAATATCGAAGGAGATATCGTCGATCGCGCGAAGAACACCGCGACGCGTGGCGAATTCGACCCGGAGGCTTTTCACGGAAAGAACAGGTTCGGTCATGCGGTTCGCGTGGCGGTCTTCGAGGAGTTTTTCATCGCAGCTTCGGGTTCAATGCGTCCCGCAACCAGTCGCCGAGCAGATTGATGGCCAGGATCAGCCCCGCGAGCGCGAAGCCGGGGAAGGCAATGATCCACCACTCCCCCGAAAACAGATAGTTGTTCCCGATGCGGATCAGGGTGCCGAGAGAGGGCATGGTGTCCGGCATGCCGGAACCAATAAACGACAGCGTCGCTTCCGTGATAACGGCGAGCGCGAGATTGATGGTGGCAATGACCAGGATCGGCCCCATCGCGTTGGGCAGCACGTGGCGCAGCATGATGACCGGTGCGGGAAGTCCGATGAGTTGTGCCGCGGCGACATAGTCCTTGTTTTTCTCCACCATGACGGAACTGCGCACGGTCCGGGCATATTGCACCCAGAAACTCAACCCGATGGCGACGACGAGCACCGCCAGCGTGCCCATGGCATCGAGCTGGTTGCCGAAAACGGACTTGACCACGCCGTCGATCAGTAGCGCGATCAGGATCGCAGGGAAGGTGAGCTGGACGTCGGCGATGCGCATGATCAGGCCATCGATCGCTCCACCGAAATAGCCGGCCGTCAGGCCCATCGCGATACCGAGCGTGCCGGCGAAAACGACGCCGAGTACGCCGACGGTCAGCGAAATCCGCAATCCGTACAGAATGGCGGACAGCACGTCGCGGCCCTGTTCGTCGGTTCCCAGCAGGAAAGGCGTCTGGCCGTCAGCACTCCAGAGCGGCGGTATCCGTGAATTCATCAGCTGCAATTGCGCGGGATCGAACGGATTCTGCACCGCCAGCAGCGGTGCGAAGATCGCGATCAGAAAGAAGATCAAGGTAATGGCAGCGGCCACCATCGTCAGCTTCGAGCGCCGGAACGAATAGAAAATATCGCTCTGAAAGATGCGGCCGGCCAAACCGGGCGGGGCAGGGTCGGGTGAGGTGACGATATCGACCATGCAAGTTCCCGTTCAGGCCTGACGGCTGATGGTTGAGCGCAGGCGCGGATCGACGATCGTATAAAGGATATCGACGATCAGGTTGATGGTCACGAAAATGACCGACACCACCAGCAGATACGCGGCCATGATCGGAATGTCGACGTTTTGAATCGCCTGGACGAACAGCAGTCCCATACCCGGCCACTGAAAAACGGTTTCGGTGATGATGGCGAATGCAATCACCGAGCCAAATTGCAGGCCTGCAACCGTGATCACGGGCACCAGCGTGTTCTTGAGCGCGTGGCCGAAGTGAATGGCGCGGGTGGTCAGGCCGCGCGCTCGTGCAAAGCGGATGTAGTCGGTTCGGAGCACCTCGAGCATTTCGGCGCGCACCAGCCGCATGATCAGCGTCATCTGGAACAGGCCGAGCGTGATCGCCGGCATGACCAGGGCCTTGAGGCCTGAGACCGTGAGCAGTCCGGTGGTCCACCAGCCGATCCGCACCACGTCGCCGCGGCCGTAGGACGGCAGCCAGCCGAGGATCACCGCGAACAGGTAAATCAGCAGGATGCCGATCAGGAATGTCGGCAGCGAAATTCCGATCAGCGAGACCGCCTGAAACAGCTTTGCGAGGATGGAATCCCGCCGCAGCGCCGAATAGACGCCCATCAGAATGCCGAACACCAGCGCGAAGATCGTCGCACAGGTGGCAAGCTCGAGCGTCGCCGGCATGCGCTCCTTCAGCAACGAGGAAACCGGCTGGCGGAACTGGTACGACACACCGAACTTGAACTGCGCGGCATTGGCGAAATAGCGGCCAAACTGCACCAGGATTGGATCATCGAGGCCGAGCGACTTGCGCACCTCGGCGCGCTCGGCCGCCAGCGTGTCGATCGAAACGATCTGGCTGACGGGATCGCCGGCAAAGCGGAACATGGAAAACGCGATGACGCCGACCGCGAGCATGACCCCGATGGCCTGGATGACACGGCGAAGTGCGAACGCGATCATGAAGTCCCTTCACGCCGGCAACCGGAATACATGACGGCCCGAAATGAAAAGTCCCGGACACCATGACGGTTGCCGGGACTTCTCGATGAGACGCGCCTTATTCCTTTTTGGTGGCCCAGTAGAGCAGCACCTGGTTGTCTGCGCGCTGCGTGAGCTTCACCTTGTTCGAGACGCCCCAGGCCAAGGCCTGCTGGTGCAGCGGAATATAGCCGTAGTCCTTCTGCACGATTTCGAACGCCTGCTTGATCAACTGGTCCCGCTTGCCGGCGTCGGTTTCCTGCAGAATCTGGTCGGTGAGGGCGTCGACCTTCTTGTTGCAGTAGCCGCCGAGATTGGCCTCGCCGCGGGAGCTGTTCGGATTGTCGCGGCAACCGATGATGTCGTGCAGAACGTTGTGCGAGTCGAGCGTTCCGGGCGTCCAGCCCAGCAGGTAGAACGAGGTCTTGTAGCCGCCTGGCTTCAGCACCTTGGCGAAGTACTGCGCCTTGGGCTGGGCCATCAGGTCTACCTTGACGCCGACGCGGGCGAGCATGCCGACCACCGCCTGACAGATCGCCGCGTCGTTGACATAGCGGTCGTTCGGGCAGTCCATGCCGACTTCGAACCCGTTGGGATAGCCCGCCGCGGCGAGCAGCTTCTTCGAGGCATCCGGATCGAACTTCGGGCGCGTGAAATCCTTCGACAGGCTGAAGAGCTGCGGTGCGATCATCAGCGCCGACGGCGTCGACAGGCCGCGCATGACGCGAGTCTTGATCAGATTGATGTCGATCGCCTTGTAGAAGGCCTCACGGACCTTTTCATCCTTGAACGGGTTCTTGCCCTTGACGTTGGAATACAGCAGTTCGTCGCGGGTCTGATCCATCCCCAGGAAGATGGTGCGCAGTTCCGGCCCGGTGAGCACCTTGGCATTGGAGCTTGCGTTGACGCGGGAGATGTCCTGGATCGGAACCGGCTCGATCACGTCGACTTCGCCCGACAGCAGCGCAGCGACGCGGGTGGCGTCGGAGTGAATCGGGGTAAAGATGATCTCCTTGAGATTGTGTTCGGGCTTGCGCCACCATGTCGGATTGGCCTTGAAGACGGTTTTCACGCCGGGTTGATGGCTCTCGACCGAGAAGGCGCCGGTCCCGTTGGCATGCAGCGATGCAAAACTCGGCGTCGTCGCGGCGGCAGGCGTGGGGTCGACCGAATTGTTCGCCTCCGCCCATTTCTTGTCCATGATGTACCAGGTATCCCATTGCGAATTCAGGATGGGATTTGGCGAACTCAGGACGAAATCGACCGTGTAGTCGTCGACCTTGACGACCTTGGCGTCTTTTGGAACGCGGGTTTGCAGATTTGAGCCATTGGCGCGGACGCGATTGGCCGAGAATACGACGTCGTCGGCTGTGAACGGGTCGCCGTTCTGGAATTTGACGTTCTTGCGCAGGTGGAAGCGCCAGCGCGTCGGCTCGGGCGTTTCCCAGCTTTCAGCGAGTCCAGGAATGATCTTGAGGTCCTTGCCGCGGGCAATGAGACCTTCATAGACTTGTCCGAGATGAGCGAGCGTGGTGGTTTCGTTGAGCGTGTAGGGATCAAGCGACTTGAGATCGCCCTGGTTCGCATAGCGCAAGGTTTGGGCGGAGGCCGGCAGAATTAGCGATGCCGCGAACGAAACGGCGGTGAGCGCAAACAGGGTCAAACGGGTACGCATATGCTCAAAATCTCCTCAGCGCTTGGGCTTGCTCGCCTCTCCGGCATTTCCTCAATGTTGCCAAAGTTAGAGCAAGGCGCAAGCAGGATTTCCTCAGATCTCGCGGCTATTCCCGGATCAAGCCGGATCGATCGTGATGGCTGCCCGTCTGTTTGCGCCGCCGAAGGGCGATACTTAAGTTGTAACGATGACGTTCGGCGAGGCCGGCGATGGTTCGGAGAGTAGTGTGACGTTGGTCAAAGCCGATGTTCTGGTTCTGGGCGCAGGAATTGTCGGCGTTTCTGCTGCGCTGCATCTTCAGAAGCGAGGGCGGGACGTCGTCCTTATCGACCGGCATGACAAGGCCGGCGAGGAGACGAGCTATGGAAATGCTGGCCTGATCGAATGCGCGTCGGTTTTCCCGTACATGTTTCCGCACGATCCGGGTCAGATTTTGCGTTATGCGCTGAACCGTTCCGCCGATGTGCACTATCACCTTCTCGGGTTGCCGTCGTTTCTCCCATGGTTGATCCGATATGTCCGGGCGTCTTCGCCCGAAGGCGCGTTGCGGAGCGCGAAAGCCGCGCTGCCGCTCATTCAGCGCAGCCTTGCGGAGCATGAAGCGCTGATTGCGGAAGCGGGGGTGTCCCAGCTTCTTCGCCGGACGGGGTGGATCAAGCTGTTCCGGTCGGACGCGACATTGGGCAAGGGCCTCGCTGATCTTGAACGCGCGCGTCAGTTTGATGTCGCGGCGGATGTTTTGGATGCCAAAGCAATCGCAGAGCATGAGCCCAATCTGTCGGGGACGTTCGCTGGCGCCATTTATTGGCCGTCTCCAGGCTTCATTCCGGATCCGGGCGCATTGGCGAAGGCCTATGCGGCACTGTTCCTCCGCAGAGGCGGCCGTTTTATCGCAGCCGATGCGCGGACTTTGGCGCAGAGCGACGCCGGATGGCGTGTCGATGGACCAAACGGAGGACTGATCGGACGCGAAGCCGTCATTGCCCTTGGGCCGTGGTCCGATGATCTGTTTCGCCCACTCGGTTACGACATGCCGCTCGGCATCAAGCGCGGCTATCATCTGCATCTGGCCCCGCGCGGCAATGCCGTGCTTCATCACCCCATTCTCGATTCCGATCGTGGTTATCTGCTGGCGCCGATGAATCGCGGCATCCGGTTGACGACCGGCGCGGAATTCGCGCGCCGCGATGCGCCCCCGACCCCGGTTCAGGTGGAGCGCACCTTGCCGCTCGCACGCGAATTGTTTCCGCTCGGCGAGGCGATCGATGAGAAGCCATGGATGGGGAGGCGCCCATGCATGCCCGACATGCTGCCGGTGATCGGAAAAGCCGTTCGTCATGCCGGGTTGTGGTTCGACTTCGGACATCAGCATCACGGCTTGACGCTTGGCCCCGCATCGGGCCGCCTTCTCGCGGAAATGATGACAGGTGAAGCGCCGTTTGCCGATCCCAGCCCGTTTGCGGCGGAGCGTTTTGGCTGAACTTCCGTTCGCGGTTCGCGTTGCCCACCATGACGGCTTGCATCGCGGGTGGTCTCGCGGTGATACTGCCAATTCTCTCGCCATGCTCTGCGGGCATATCGGGGGCCTATTCAGGAGCGCGCCATGAAAGTGAATATTGAGATCGACTGTACGCCCCTTGAGGCGCGCCAGTTTATGGGACTGCCAGACGTGCAGCCGATGCAGAGCGCCATGATGGACAAGCTCCAGCAAAGGATGTCGGAAAACATCGACAAGTTTTCGCCGGAAGCAATTATGCAAAGCTGGTTTACGTTCGATCCGAAAATAACCGAGCGCTTTCAGGACATGTTCGTCAACATGTCGGGGCTCGGCACTGGCCGTACGAAAGACAAGAAGTAAGACATGCGGACAGATCGAGGGCATGCGTTTGCCGAGCGCCGGCTTCGCCCACCGGGTCTTGGCCTGCTGCTCGCCGAAGCGCGCGGACTGCTCGAATTCAATGCCAGCGTGGCGGCGGCTCCATTCCTTCTGCGCGCACCGAAGGGAGATGGGCACCCCGTGCTGGCGTTGCCGGGTTTTCTCGCCAGCGATCTGTCGATGGCGCCGATGCGGCGCTATCTCCGGCATCTGGGTTACGACGCCCATGCCTGGGAGATGGGACGCAACACCGGCGGCGTCATCAAGATGCGCGAAGCCCTGCGCAATCGGCTTTCACAGATTCACGAGGCCAGCGGCCGCAAGGTCAGTATCGTCGGCTGGAGTCTCGGCGGCATCTATGCGCGCGACCTCGCGCTGAGTATGCCGGACATGGTGCGCTATGTCGTGACGCTCGGGAGTCCGTTTTCGGGTGACGTGACGGCGACCAATGCGACAAAGCTTTATGAGGCGATGTCCGGCGAACAGGTCGAGGCCGACGACGACCTGCGCCGGGCAATCGCCGGCGATCTCCCGGTTCCGGCGACGTCGATCTACTCCCGGACCGATGGCATCGTAAACTGGCGGACCTGCATTTTGCGTTCCTCAGATACCGCCGAGAATATCGAGGTCCTGTTCGCGAGCCATATCGGAATGGGCGTCAATGCCCCGGTTTTGTGGGCATTAGCGGATCGTCTGGCGCAACCGGAAGGGGAATTTACCCCGTTTGACCGCTCCGGCCCGTTTGCCATTGCATATCCCCGGCCGGAACAGGCACAATCGTGAACTGACCTCGCATCGAGGTCCTGAGGTTGCGAGAAGCGCTGTCAAGGCGCCGGCGGCCTGTTGGCGGGAGGACGACATGAGTGAAACCAAAAAACTGTCCTCGATGGACGCCTCGTTCCTGTATCTGGAGACTCCGGAGATGCCGATGCATGTCGGCAGCATGGCGATCTTCCGGCTCCCGGACGGATATGCAGGAAACTTCTTCGAGGACTTCAAGGCGATGATCGCCTCGCGGCTTCATATCGCGCCGATTCTGAAAGCGCGGCTGCAAAAGACGCCGCTCGATATCGATCATCCCTCCTGGGTGGAAGACGATCAGTTCGACATCGACCGCCATATTTTCCGTGGCAGCCTTCCAGCACCTTACGACCGCGCGACGCTGGAGCGCATCGTCGGCTGGATGCACGCAAAACTGCTCAATCGCGCCCGCCCGCTGTGGGAATTCTATGTCTTCGAGGGCATGAAGGACAACGAGATCGGGCTGTATTCCAAGATGCATCACGCCTGCATCGACGGCGGCGCGGGCGCGGCGCTGACCAACATGATCTATGACGTGACGCCGGTGCCGCGCGAGGTGCCGCCGCCGACCGCGACACGCAAGCCGGAGCCACGCGAAGTCGCGGCGAATTTTATCGACTCCTATCAGCAGCTCTGGCGTCAGCCGTTCGACGGTTCGTCGACACCGAAGACCCTTGAACTGCCGCGATCCGGCAAGAACGATCTCGGGTCGATCCTGTTCGACAACGCCATGTTCCAGATCGAGAACGCGGTGAAATTCGCCGGCAGCATTCCGACCATGCTGAAGAGCGTCTCGGAGGTGGTCGGTAAAATATCCGACCCGAAATCGCGCGACAGCATTGCGAGCATGGCGTCGCCGCCGACCATTCTCAACAAGACGATTTCCTCGGAGCGCAGCTTTGCCGGTACATCGGTATCGCTGTCCCGCGCCAAGGCCTTGGCGAAAGCGTCCGGCGGCAAGCTGAACGACGTGGTGCTGGCACTCTCCAGCGGAGTGGTGCGGCGCTATCTGCTCGAGCAGGGCGCGCTGCCCGCGAAATCGATGACGGCGGCCGTGCCGATCTCACTGCGCGAGGAGGGCAACACCGACTCCAACAACCAGGTGTTCGGGATGATCTGTTCGATCGCGACCAATGTCGCCGATCCCAAGGCGCGGCTCGAGACCATCATCGCGCAATCGACCAAGTCGAAGGAAATGTCGCATCCGTTGCGGGCGCTGATGCCGCAGGTCTCAAACCTGTCGATGCTCGGCGCGCCGATCATGACGCAGATTCTGGCGCTGCTCTACAGCCGCACAAATCTGTCCGACGTGCTGCCCCCGGCGGCGAATATCACGGTCTCGAATGTGCCGGGGCCGCGCCAGACGCTCTATGCGGCCGGTGCCGAGCTGCTGCACATCTTCCCGGTGTCGATTTCGACCCATGGTCTGGCGTTGAACATCACCGTGCAGAGCTATCGCGACCAGCTCGATTTTGGCTTCATCGCCGGCGCCAATATCATTCCGCACGTGCAGGTTCTCTGCGATATGCTGCCGGAAGAGTTCGCCGTGCTGGAGGCGGCCTACGCCGCACCGGCGGACGCGAAACCTACCGCAGCCGAGTGAGACCTTTGCGATGATCGAGATGCCTCCGCTTCAGTTCGCCCAGACGAACGGAATCCGTATGGGCTACTACGACGCCGGTCCGAAGACCGACGCGCCGCCCGTGGTGCTGTGTCACGGCTGGCCGGAGCTGGCGTTTTCGTGGCGACACCAGATCAAGGCGCTGAGCGAAGCCGGCATACGCGTCATTGCGCCGGACCAGCGCGGCTATGGCGCGACCGACCGGCCCGACAAGGTCGAGGATTACGATATCGAGCATCTGACCGGCGACCTCGTCGGTCTGCTCGATCACCTCAAGATCGACAAGGCGATCTTCGTCGGTCACGACTGGGGCGGTTTCATCGTCTGGCAGATGCCTTTGCGCTACGCCGATCGGGTTGCAGGTGTCGTCGGTGTCAACACACCGCATACTCCGCGCGCACCGATCGATCCCATCGCACTATTCCGTCAGCGTTTTGGCGACAGCATGTATATCGTGCAGTTCCAGGATCCCGCGCGCGAGCCGGATAAAATTTTCGGTAGCCGGGTCGAGCAGGTATTCGACGCATTCATGCGTAAGCCGCTTCCACGCAAGGAGGAGGCGCCCGCCCAGCCGGCCGCGGCGGGTGTCGGCGCGTCGCCCAAGACCAATCTGGCCTTTCCGCAGATGATCGCGGCCTATGACGCGAAGCACGATCCGCGCACGCCGATCCTGTCGCCGGCGGAGAAGAAAGTGTTTGTGGATACGTTCTCCAAAACCGGCTTCACGGGCGGCATCAACTGGTATCGCAACATGACGCGCAACTGGGAGCGGTCGGCGGGCCTGGATCACACTGTACATGTGCCGGCGCTGATGATCATGGCCGAAAACGACGCGGTGCTGCCGCCGTCCGCGACCGAAGGTATGGAAAGGATCATTCCCGATCTGGAGAAGTATCTGGTCCGGGACAGCGGCCATTGGACGCAGCAGGAAAAGCCCGATGAGGTCAGTGCTAAGCTGATCGAATGGCGTAAGAAACGGTTTGGGTAGGACGGTGCAGAATGTTTACCTCTCCCCGCCTGCGGGGAGAGGTCGACGAGCGAAGCGAGGCGGGTGAGGGGCGGTTGCTATGGTCTTGCCCCTCACCCCAACCCTCTCCCCGCAGGCGGGGAGAGGGAGCACGAAACAAGCCGTGGCTTTGCCGCGAGTGAAGTGGCAAGGACGATTAGGAGAAGACTTTTCACATGACGTCCGTCAACAAACTCGATCCGATCCCGCACCCGCCGACGAAGCCTGTCGTCGGCAACATGCTGTCGATCGATTCGACTGCGCCGATCCAGAACCTGGTGCAACTCGCCAGGGAGCTCGGACCAATCTACTGGCTCGACATGATGGGCGCGCCGATGATCATCGTCTCCGGACACGATCTGGTCGATGAACTGTGCGACGAGAAGCGGTTCGACAAGTCGGTGCGCGGCGCGCTGCGCCGGGTGCGGACGATCGCCGGCGACGGCCTGTTCACCGCCGACACCAAGGCCCCGAACTGGGGCAAGGCGCACAACATCCTGCTGCAGCCGTTCGGCAACCGCGCGATGCAGTCGTATCACCCGAGCATGGTCGATATCGCCGAGCAACTCGTCAAGAAGTGGGAACGCCTCAATCCCGACGAGGAGGTCGATGTCGTTCACGACATGACCGCGCTGACGCTCGACACCATCGGGCTGTGCGGTTTCGATTATCGTTTCAACTCGTTCTATCGCCGCGACTATCATCCTTTCGTCGAGTCGCTGGTGCGCTCGCTTGAAACCATCATGATGACGCGCGGCCTGCCGCTCGAGAAGATCTGGATGCAGAAGCGCAACCGCGATCTCGCGACCGATGTCGCCTTCATGAACAAGATGGTGGATGACGTGATCGCGGCGCGGCGCAGCGGCGGCGATTCCGACAGCAACAAGGACATGCTCAACGCCATGCTCACCGGCGTCGACAAGGCGACCGGCGAGCAGCTCGACGACGTCAACATCCGCTACCAGATCAACACGTTCCTGATCGCAGGCCACGAGACCACCAGCGGCATGCTGTCCTATGCCATCTATGCGATGCTCAAGCATCCCGACGTGATGAAAAAGGCCTATGAAGAGGTCGACCGTGTGCTCGGCGCGGATATCGAGGCGAGGCCGACCTATCAGCAGGTGGCGCAACTCACCTACATCACGCAGATCCTGAAAGAATCGCTGCGGCTGTGGCCGCCGGCTCCAGCGTTCGCCGTGTCGCCCTATCAGGACGAGGTGATCGGCGGCAAGTACAAGCTCAAGAAGGGGGCGTTCGTGCTGGTGCTGGCGGCAGCGCTGCATCGCGATCCGGCGGTGTGGGGACCGAAACCGGACGTGTTCGATCCGGAGAACTTCAGCCACGCGGCCGAGGCAAAGCGTCCGGTCAACGCCTGGAAGCCGTTCGGCAACGGCCAGCGCGCCTGCATCGGGCGCGGCTTCGCCATGCACGAGGCGGCGCTCGCGCTCGGCATGATCCTGCAGCGGTTCAAGCTGATCGATCACAACCGTTATCAGTTGCATCTGAAGGAAACGCTGACGATCAAGCCCGAGGGCTTCAAGATCAAGGTACGTCCGCGTCCCGACAGCGAGCGCGCTGTCAAGGGGCCGGCGGCTTCCGCCGGGACGGTGAAGCCGGCGGCGACAGCGGCGCAGGCGCGCCTGGGGCCCAGCCACAACACGCCGCTGCTGGTGCTGTACGGCTCCAATCTCGGGACGGCGGAAGAACTGGCGACGCGTGTCGCCGACCTCGCCGGGGTCAACGGTTTCGCGACAAAGCTCGCGCCGCTCGACGACGCCGTAGGCAAGCTGCCGAAGCAGGGCGGCGTCCTGATCTTCGCCGCCTCCTACAACGGCGCGCCGCCCGACAATGCGACACAGTTCGTGACGTGGCTGCAAAGCGATCTGCCGAAGGACGCTTTCGCCGGCGTCAAGTACGCGATCTTCGGCTGCGGCAACAGCGACTGGGCGGCGACCTATCAGTCGGTGCCGCGCCTGATCGACGAGCAGTTGAGTGCGCACGGCGCGACCAACGTATTCGAGCGCGGCGAGGGCAACGCGCGCGAGGATCTCGACGGGCAATTCGAGGCCTGGTACGCCAAGCTCGGTCCGCATGCGGTGAAGGCGCTCGGCATCGACGCCAAGTTCAGCCGCAGTGCCAGCGATGCGCCGCTGTACCAGATCGAGCCCGTGGCGCCGACGGTTGTGAACTCGCTCGCCAATCTCGGCGGCGCGGTGGCGATGAAGGTCCTTTCCAACACCGAATTGCAGAACCACGCCGGTCCCAATGCCTCCGATCGTTCGACGCGGCATATCGAGGTGGAATTGCCGCCCCGGACGACCTATCGTGCGGGCGATCACCTCAGCGTCATTCCGCGCAACGATCCGGCGCTGGTCGATTCCGTGGCGCGTCGCTTCGGCTTCCTGCCGACCGACCAGATCCGCTTGCAGGTGCCGGAAGGCCGCCGTGCGCAATTGCCGGTGGGGCAGGCGGTATCGGTCGGACGGTTGTTGGCCGAGTTTGTGGAGTTGCAGCAGATCGCGACGCGCAAGCAGATCCAGATCATGGCGGAGAATACGCGCTGCCCGATGACCAAGCCGAAACTTCTGGGTCTCGTCGGCGAGGATGCCGAGTCGCAAGAGCGTTACCGCTCCGAGGTGTTGGCGAAGCGCAAGTCGGTGTTCGATCTGCTGGAGGAGTTTCCGGCCTGCGATCTGCCGTTTCACGCTTACCTGGAAATGCTGTCGCTGTTGGCGCCGCGCTATTATTCGATTTCGTCGTCACCTTTGGTGGAGCCGTCGCGGTGCAGCGTCACCGTCGGCGTGGTCGAGGGTGCAGCGAGTTCAGGACGCGGCCGTTACAAGGGCATCTGCTCGAACTACCTGGCGGGCCGGCGTCCGGGCGATACGATTCACGCTTCGGTGCGGGAGACCAAGGCAGGCTTCCGCTTGCCCCAAAATCCGGCGACGCCGATCATCATGATCGGTCCCGGCACCGGGCTGGCGCCATTCCGCGGCTTCCTGCAGGAGCGCGCGGCGATGATGGCTCAGGACGCGTCCCTTGGGCCTTCGATGCTGTTCTTCGGCTGCCGCCATCCGGAGCAGGATTATCTTTATGCGGACGAACTGAAGGACGTCGCCGATCACGGGATCACCGAACTGCACGTCGCGTTCTCGCGCGCGAGCACGGACAAGAAGACCTACGTGCAGGACGTGATCGTTGCGCAGAAGGATAAAGTCTGGAACCTGATCGAAAAGGGCGCGATCATTTACGTCTGCGGCGACGGCGGCAAGATGGAGCCGGGAGTCAAAGCCGCGCTGATGGCGATCTATCGTGAGCGTAAAGGCGTCGATGAGGCAGCAAGCGCCCGCTGGATCGATGATCTCGGCACCAGCAACCGTTACGTGCTCGACGTCTGGGCGGGCGGATAGCGCGGCCACATGATCCCCTGGATGAAGCTCGACACCGCGCGCGTGCCCGGTGCGGACGGTGAACTTCGCCTGATGCAGCGAGGCGCCGAGTTTTCGATCATGCTCGGTTCGAACGAATTGATGAACAGCCGCCTCAGCGGCTCCGAGGCGGCGCTCGCGACCCTTGCCTGCAAGAAGATCGAAACGGTCAAGCACCCGCATCTGCTGATTGGCGGGCTCGGAATGGGATTTACGCTTCGCGCGGCGCTCGCTGTGCTCGGGCCGGAAGCGAGAATTAGTGTTGCCGAACTGGTGCCCGCAGTCGTGGCGTGGGCGCAGGGTCCGATGGCGGAGATTTTTGGCGACTGTCTCTCGGACGCGCGAGTTGATGTCGGCGTGAAAGACGTCCTTACCGTGATCCGAACGCATAAAGGTTCGTTCGACGCGATCCTTCTTGATGTCGACAACGGACCAGAGGGTCTCACGCGCAACGGTAACGACGCGCTCTACGACTTGAAAGGTCTCAGGTCGGCTTTCGCCGCGCTTCGGCCCGGCGGCGTCCTTTCGGTGTGGTCATCGGGGCCCAACGCGGCGTTCTCGAAACGGCTTCGCTCTGCAGGATTCGACGTCAACGAGGTCGCCGTGCGGGCCACCGGAAAAGGCGGCGGTGCCCGTCACGTCATCTGGATCGCGGTGCGCAGCTAACGTGCTAATGCGGCTTCGCGCTCGCCGCCTTTGCATGATCGGATATGGCGCCGATGATCTGCGGCCACAGCGGAATCGGCAGCGCGTGACCCATGCCTTCGATCATCACAAGCTTGGCGCCGGGAATGGAGGCTGCCGTGTCCTTGCCGCCTTCCGGACGCACCAGTGGATCGACAGTGCCATGAATCACAAGCGTCGGTGCTTTCACGGAACGCAGGCGTTCCTTGCGGCTGCCGGATGCGAGAATCGCGCGTAACTGCCGCCCTACGCCGGCCGGATTGAGCCCACGTGCGAACGTGCGTTCGGCGCGCTCGCGATCTTTAGCCTCGTCCAGCGGAAAACTGCCGGCGCGCAGTACCTTCCAGGTCTCTGCGTAACGGACGAGATATTCGTCGTGCGTCGTCACCGGTGGCGCCATCAACACCGCCGTTGCTTCTCGCGTCGGGGGCGGCACTTTTGGATTCCCGGTCGTCGACATGATCGAGGTCAGGGATTTTACGCGCTGAGGATACGTGATCGCGATTTCCTGCGCGATCATCCCGCCCATCGACGCGCCGACGATATGCGCGGACGGGATGCCAAGCGTGTCCATCAGGCCGACCGTATCCTTGGCCATGTCGCTCAGCCGGTAAGGCGCGGCCACGGGAATTTTCAGAAACTTGAGTTTGAGCAATTCGACAGGCGACAGCTTCTTGCCACCGGTCATCTTGGTCGACTGGCCGATATCGCGGTTGTCGAACCGGATCACCCGAAATCCGCGTCCAGCCAGTTCTGTGCAGAAGTCATCGTCCCAGTGAATCATCTGGGCGCCGAGTCCCATGATGAGCAGTATCGGCTCCGCGTCATCGGCCCCGAAGATATCGTAGCAGAGCTGGATACCGTTGGTCCGGGCCATTTGCGGCGGCGTA
>JAFEFK010000888.1 GCA_018240625.1 Pseudomonadota bacterium | reverse complement strand
CGACGCCGAGTGGTCCCGGATCATGGCGGTCAACCTCACCGGGCCGTTCCTGTGCGCCAAGGCGGCGGTGCCGCTGATGCGCGAACACGGCGGCGGCGCCATCGTCAACGTCACCTCGATCTCCGCGGTGCGCGCCTCCACGTTGCGCGCAGCCTACGGCACCAGCAAGGCCGGCCTCGCACACCTCACCAAGCAGCTTGCTGTCGAACTGGCGTCATCGGGTATCCGCGTCAATGCGGTGGCGCCCGGCCCCGTCGAGACAGCGATGGCCAAGGCGGTCCATACCAAGGAAATCCGCGCCGACTATCACGACGCCATTCCGCTCAATCGTTACGGGCAGGAAGATGAATTGGCGGAAGCGATCTTTTTCCTGTGCAGCGATCGCGCAAGCTACATCACGGGACAAGTGCTCGCCGTCGACGGAGGCTTCGACGCGGCCGGCATCGGCCTGCCGACGCTGCGCGGCGAACGGCGGAACGGCTGACATCGTTCGAGGCGGCTGGCCTCGGTCGGGAACTTTGCATTATCCCGAGCC
Source organism: Pseudomonadota bacterium (assembly GCA_018240625.1). Lineage (GTDB taxonomy): Bacteria > Pseudomonadota > Alphaproteobacteria > Rhizobiales > Xanthobacteraceae > Nitrobacter. The sequence continues at coordinate 27,096 of JAFEFK010000888.1, read as the reverse complement.
GTCGTTCGTAGGGTCATCATGGCCGGAACAAGTCAGGTCATGATGAATTGATGCTCATTCGCTTCATAGCCTCATTAGCTCCTTATCCGGTCGAACCTTGAGGGAGTTCGCATGCGAACGACTTTCTTGCATGGCGTTCTGGCACCGTTGCTGCTGCTGTGGGCGCTCGCAGCACCGCCTGCGCGGGCCGAAGTCCGCATTCTCTCCAGTCCGGGCGGCGAGGTCGGTACATTTCTCGACCTGTTTGAGGAAGTGAAGAACTCAGGCGAGCGCGTAGTCATCGACGGACCCTGCCTGTCGGCCTGCACGCTGGTATTGTCCGCCGTGCCGAGCGAGCGGATCTGCGTCACGCGGCGCGCGGTGCTCGGCTTCCATGGCGCGCGCTCAAGGGATCGGCGGGGAAGATTCCATGCCGAGCCGGAAGCTTCAGCCGCAGTGCTGGATGCGTATCCCGGGCCGGTGCGCGACTGGATCAGAAAACGCGGCGGTTTGACGTCGCGTCTGCTGCTGCTCCGTGGGCGGGCGCTGGCGCAGATCTATCCGCGCTGCGGGTGACTTTTGAGAGTACATTGAATCGCGACGAACGACTCTTCACCTCTCCCGCTTGCGGGGGAGGTCGACCGGCGAAGCTGGTCGGGTGGGGGTGCCCCACCTCCTCCCCAACCCTCTCAGCGCTGCTCGCGGCGCGGCCCGCAAGCGGGAGAGGGAGCGCGCAGTGCCCAATGATACGTTTCCATCAAGATACGGACGACGAGAGCCCTCGGTGCCTCGCCTACTCCGCCATCTGCGGCGCGGGGTGAACTCCGCGCAGCGTGAACAGGCTCGTCGCCAGCGCGCCGCAGGCACACAGCGCAATCGCCGCCACCATCGGTCCCGACGTCCCGTTGAAGAATTGGCTGACCACCGCGATCATGATGCCGCCCGCCACCATCTGCAGCGTACCGCCCAGCGCCGAGGCAATGCCCGCGATCGGACCATGGTTTTCCAGCGCCAGAATCATCGTGGACGGAATTACCAGCCCGAGGAAGGCGAACGACAGGAACAGCAGCACGACCAGGACAGCGAAACTGTCCGCTTCGAGCAAAGTCGCGACCAGCAACACGATGGCGAACAGCGCATGCAGCGTCACCGCGCCCAGTACCACGCGCGGAATGCCGAACCGCGCGCCGAGCGTGGCTGCGAGTTGCGATGCGCCGATGAAGCCGATGGCATTGGCCGCAAACGCGATGCTGTATTGCGTCGGCGTCAGCCCGTAATGGCCGATGTAGACGAACGACGAACTGGCAAGAAAACTGAAGAAGCTCGCCATGCCCAGGCCGCCGATCAGCGTCAGCCCGAGAAAATGCCAGTCGCGAAACAATTGGCCGAAGCCGGCCACCACGCCGCCAACGCTGACTGTGATACGGTCCTGCGCCGGGCGCGTCTCGGGAAACACGGTTGCGAGCAGCAGCAGGGCAAGGATCGCCGCCACGGTCACGGCCACGAATACCGCGCGCCAGCCGAACGGCACGATCAGCGCGCTGCCGGTGAGCGGCGCGAGGATCGGCGACACGCTGAACACCAGCATCACCAGCGACATCAGCCGCGTGGCCTCGACGCCGGTATGCAGATCACGGATGATCGCACGCGGAATCACCATCATCGCGGACGCACCGAGCCCTTGCACGAACCGGAACGCCACCAGCCAGCCGACATCGGGCGACAGCGCGCAACCGATCGAACCGGCGGTGAACAACGCGAGACCGAAATAGAGCGGCGGCTTGCGGCCGACCATGTCGGAAACCGGTCCGTAGGCGAGCTGACACAAGCCGATGGCGAGAAAGAACGCGGTCAGCGTCATCTGCGTTGCCGCGGTCGACGTCTTGAGATCGGCGGCGATCGACGGCAGCGCGGGCAGATACATGTCGATCGCAAACGGGCCGACGGCGGACAGCAGGCCGAGTACGACGGCGTTTTTCAGATAGTTCGAAGTCATTTCAGGTTTTCTTATTTGGATTGTCTTGTTTGATTTTCTGGCACAAGGCGATGTGGCGCGCGGGCGCGTCACATCGCTGTAGTCTTGGCAATCTCGAGGCGCGCCAGCCGAGCTTCATATCTCCATCGGGCAGATCACCTGCCAGGGAATGCCGAATTTATCCACGCACATGCCGAATCCCTTGGCGAAAAAGGTCGCAGCGAACGGCATGCCGATGCTGCCGCCGTCCGCCAGCGCCTTGAACTTGCGCTCGGCCTCGGTCACGTCGTCGACATGCAGCGTCACCGAAAAGCCCTGCGGCTTGGAATAGAACGACGGCGGCGCATCGGTCGCCATCAGTACATGACCGTCGATCGTCACCTCGCCGTGCAAAACCTTATCTTTCCAGTCCGGCGGCATGTGCTGCTCGGCCGGCGATCCGCCGACCTTCATGACCACGGTTGTCTTGGCGCCGAGCACCTCGCCGTAATAGGCGAAGGCCTCCTCGCAGGTGCCGGCGAAATGAACGTACGGATTGATCTTCATCATGCTCTCCTCGGGTGTGAACGGTTGAATCAGCTTTCCGTCGCCTTGCGCAGATTGGCGAGACCGGCCTCGAAGTCAGTGCCGACCATGCGATCCATGTTGATGAACACGTGCATGATCTTGCCGATGAACGGCGTCGGACCCTGCATCGCCCAAGTGACACGGGTGCCATCGCCCTGTGGCTGCAATGTGAATTCGGCGGTGTTGTGCGCCTCGAAGGGTTTTAGAAAATCCAGCTTGATAACCACCGCTCGCGGAGCCGGCGCATCAAGGATTTCCATGCGGCCGGAACCGACATTGCTGTTGCCTTCCCAACCATAGACCGAACCCTTGCCGCTGTTGGTGCCGCTGAAGGTCCGTTTCATGCCGGGATCGCGCGTCTCGTAGGGCGACCACTGCCCCCAGCGATGGAAATCCGCGATCATCGGGAAGATCTTGTCTGGCGGCGCCTTGATCGTAGCGGACCGCTCGACGCGGAAGATATCGGGCTTGCTCATCGCCAGCACCAGCACGACGGCGGCGGCAACGACGAGAATGGCAGCAATGACCGCAAGGGCTTTCAACATAACGACCTGACTAATCTCCGAACGATTCGAACTTGCAAAGACAGAATTTGCACAGACAGAATGGCAACGACGATTCTTCACCTCTCCTGCTTGCGGGGAGGTCGGCCGGCAAAGCGTAGCGACGCCGGTCGGGTGGGGACACTTTTACCAAATGCTCTTCCTTGACATTGCCCCTCCCCAACCCTCGCGGCGCCGCCCGCAAGCGGGAGAGGGAGCACGTCGTTTTCCCTTGAAGCGTTCCGGAACAACAACCATCGCTCCAATTAGCAGGACAGCCTAAGGACGAACGGAAAGGTGATATCCCGACACGGGCCGAAATATTTTCTGGAGCTGTCCAGGGCGGGTCGGCGGCGCGTCACTTCGCCGCCTTCGCGCGCGGTGCGCTGTCCTTCATCAGCCGGTCGAGATGCATCCGGATATGCGCGGCCTCCGCCGTGGTATTGGCGAGCGCGATGGCGCGGTCGAAGGCCTCGCGCGCCTCGTCGTCGCGGCCGAGTTGCATCAGCAACGCGCCCTTGACGCCGAAGAAATGGAAATAACCGCCGAGGCGCTGTTCCAGCGGTGCGATCAGCGCCAGCGCCGCTTCGGCGCCCGCGACCTTGGAGACGGCCACGCTGCGATTGAGCGTCACCACCGGCGATGGCTGCAACTGCTCGAGCGTCGCATACAGAAGATCGATCTGCCGCCAGTCGGTCGCCTCGGGCGTTGCCGCGCTGGCATGCAACGCCGCGATCGCCGCCTGCACCTGATAGGGCCCGGCGCGGCGATGGCGCATCGCCTTGTCGATCAAGGCGGCACCTTCAGCGATCATCTTGCTATTCCACAGACCGCGGTCCTGATCGTCCAGCAGGATCACCGCGCCATCCGCATCGAACCGCGCCGCGGCGCGCGCATGTTGCAGCAGCAGCAACGCCGTCAGGCCCATGATCTCCGGCTCGTTCTGGAATAGCCGCAGCAGCAGCCGCGCCAGCCGGATCGCTTCTTCGCACAGCGGCGCGCGGATTTCGGAGGTGTCTCCACCGGCCGAATAGCCTTCGTTGAAAATCAGATAGATCATGGCGGCGACCACGCCGAGCCGCTCGCTGCGCTCCGCAGCGCCGGGGGTTTCGAACGGCACGCCGGCCTTCGCCACCGCCGCTTTTGCGCGGGTGATGCGCTGCTCCATCGCGGCCTCGCTGACCAGAAAGGCGCGCGCGATTTGCTTCACGGTGAGCCCGGAGACGATCCGCAGCGCCAGCGCGATCTGCTGCGTCGCCGGCAAATCGGGGTGGCAGCAGACGAACAGCAGCCGCAGGATATCGTCGCGATAATGCGATCCGTCGAGCCGCTCGGCGATCTCGCTCTCGGCATCGCCGAGATCGGAGATCGCCGCCTCCTCTTCCGGCAACGCTTGTTGCTTACTCCGCCGCCGCACCTCGTCGAGGGCGGCATTGCGACCGACCATGATCAGCCACGCGGCGGGATCGCGCGGCGGTCCGTTTTCCGGCCAGTTCTTCAGCGCCCGCAGGCAGGCGTTCTGATAGGCCTCCTCGGCCGTGTCGAGATCGCGGAAATAGCGCAGCAATGCACCGAGCGCCTGGGGACGCGCAGCCGTGAGGGCAGAATCGATCCAGGCGACATCAGTCAAGCGACAGCACCTCCCGCATCGAACACGCCGACGGGACGGATTTCATAGGAGCCGCCCGGATTGGCATTGCCAAGCTCCTGGGCGGCCTCCAGCGCCTCGTCCAGATTCTTGCAGTCGATCAGATAGAAGCCGAGCAATTGCTCCTTAGTCTCGGCAAATGGACCGTCGACGATCAACGGCGGATCTTCCTTGCGCAGCGTGGTCGCCGCCGTGGTCGGCAGCAGCCGCGCCACAGGCCCGAGCCGGCCCTGCTTGCGCAGCTTGTCCTGCACAACGGCGAGTTTCTGCATGACGGCGGCATCCTGCTCCTTGCTCCAGGAGCCGACGACGTCCTCGTTGTGGTAGCAAAGGATGGCGTAGAGCATGCGGAATGGTTCCTTCTTCCTTCAAGACGAACGAGTATGCCGGTTGCCGACAGGGCCGCCCATTATTTTTTGCATCGGTTTCGGCTTGAACATTTCAGTTATCGTAAGAGGCGCTCTCGACGGGCAATGCGCGCTCCCTCTCCCATAGGGAGAGGGTTGGGGTGAGGGATTACGATGCATCGACAAGTGTTGCCCCCTCACCCGGCACTGTCTGGACGACGCTTCACGTCGCCCAGCGTGCCGACCTCTCCCCAGTGGGGGGAGGTACAACGCGCCCTCAGCAACAAACGCAAGGCGTTTGCGCAGGGAATGACGGTGGCGAAGTTTTTCAACAGACGCTACCCTCGCGCCGCCGCCTCGATATCCGCGATGACGATCTTCGTCATTTTCATCATCGCCTGCATGGCGCGGTTGACCTTGGCGCGATCGGGATCCTGCAGCAGGCGCGGCATGATGTCGGGCACGATCTGCCAGGACACACCGTACTTGTCCTTGAGCCAACCGCACTGGCTGGGCGCGCCGCCGCCGGCCGTCAGCTTGTCCCAGAAGTAATCGACCTCCTCCTGATTTTTGCAGTCGACGCTGAGCGAGATTGCCTCGTTGAACTTGAAATGCGGGCCGCCATTGAGCGCCTGAAACCGCGCGCCGTTCAGTTCGAACGTTACCACAAGAACCGTTCCGGCCGGCATGTGACCGTTCTCGCCATAATACGAAGTTTCGACAATCTTCCCGGTCTTGAACACCGACAGGTAGAACTTCACGGCCTCCTCGGCTTCGCGATCGAACCAGAGGCAAGGGGTGATGGCTGGCATGAGGAACTCCGGAATTGAAATTGCAGCGGCAGCGACAGGTCGCCGCCGCCATCAGCTCCGAGGACGAACGGGATCGAGCCAATCCGACACGGCTCCCGGCTTTTTGCGTTCTTCAGCGGAGCGCCGGCGCGCGCCCCGCGTGCGCTCCATGCCTGCCTATCCGCGCGCTGAAGCCTCGAGATCGGCGACGACGATCTTTTGCATCTTCATCATCGCCTGCATCACCCGGTTGGCCTTGGCGCGATCGGGATCCTTCAGAAGCCGTGGCAGCGCGTCCGGCACGACCTGCCACGACACGCCGAATTTATCCTTCAGCCAGCCGCATCGACCGGGTGCGCCGCCGGCACCGAGTCTGTCCCAGAAATAATCGACCTCCTCCTGCGACTCGCAATTCACATAAAGCGAGATTGCTTCATTGAATTTGAAGTGGGGACCGCCGTCGAAGGCAATGAATTCGACGCCATCGAGTTCAAATGCCTTCGAACCTTCAGCCGCTTTCGACTTCTTGAAAATCGACATGTAGAAGTTCATGGCCTCTTCGGCCTGACCGTCGAACCACAGGAACGGGGTGATCTTTTGCATTTACTCTCTCCAGGTGAGCGATTGAAGGTCTTGAACGGTTGATGGTCGCGAACTGCTACGTTTGGCCGCCGCGGCGGCCTTCGGTTGAAAGACGAACCAGCCGGCGGCAATCCGGCAGGGGTCGCCGTTTTTCCAGGACGATCTAACGGCTAGCCGCCGACATAAGTGTCGAGCCGGTCGAAACATTCGCTCCAGCCGGCGTGCTGTTCATTACGCTCGTGCAACGAGATCAGCACCGCCTTGCGGAACGTCATCCGGGTCTTGCCGCCGATATCATCGAACGCGATGGTGATCAGCGTTTCGTGGCCGAAAGCGCCGTGCCCTTCCTCCCAGACATGGGTGAACACCAGCCGCTCCGGCACGACGATCTCGCGATAGATGCCATGCGACCAATAAGCGGCTCCCTCCGGTGAGCGAATGCAGATGCGCCATTTGCCGCCGACACGGACATCGGCCTCGGCCGCAGGCACCGTGAAGTCCCGCGGACCAAACCAGCGCGCGAGGTGCCGGGCGTCTGTCCACACCTCGAACACCCGTTCGCGCGGCGCATCGAACATACGCGTGATGACGATGGTGCGGTCCTGCACCGATGCCGAGGCTGGTGTTGCGGTTGCCATATTTGTTCTCCGCGGCAATGGCTCACACCATCGACGCGACTACCGCCGCCAGACGGTCATAGGATTCGCCGGCGCCGTTCTCCATGCCGGACTTCAGGTGCATGTCGCGATTTTCGCGCGACGTGTGCAGCACGTTGACCGTGAGCGTGGTCCTGCCGCCGGTCTCAACGAACACCGACGTTACCGTGGCTTCGTCACTGGTAAAGCCTTCGGTCACATAACCTTCGGTAAACACGATCCGGTCCGGCGGCGCGATTTCGCGGTAAGTGCCCGTGAGCGTATGATCGACGCCATCCGGCCCGCGCATCGTGAAGCGATAGGCGCCGCCGACACGCAGATCGATCTCGCATGCGATCAGCGTCATGAGATCGCAGCCGTACCACTGCCGGACATGCTCCGGCGTCGTCATCGCCTTGAACACCAGGCGCCGCGGCGCATCGAAGGTGCGCGTCAGCACGATTTCGCGATCCGACGGGGTGGTGATTTTCAAGGCCTTGGTGACTTTTGCGTCCATGATAGCTCTCCTCTACAAAATACAATGACAGGATCAGCGGCGCAGCGTTGCGAGATGCGCGGCGAGAATATCGAAGCACTCGTTCCAGCCCTCGGCGTGACCGTCGCGCGATGGGACCGAGTCGAAGCCTGCTTGCTCAAAGGTCATCCTGGTTCTGCCGCCGAGATCCTCGAACCGCACGGTCACCAGGGTCTCAGGACCGGGCCTTCCGTTCTCCTCGTCCCAGTAGTGGGTCATGACCAGCAGCCTGTTCTCGACGAGTTCGCGGTAAACGCCGCCGAGCCAGAGTTCACTGCCGTCCGGCGCGCGCATGCAGGCGCGCCATGTGCCGCCGGCGCGCAGATCGCCCTCCGAAGACACCATCGCGTAGCCCCGGGGCGCGCTCCACTTGCGAAGATGCTCATCCTGCGTCCAGGCTTGCCAGACGAGATTGACCGGCGCATCGAACACCCTGACGATGACGAGCGTGCGGTCGTCCGCTTGCGCGGTGTTACTTTTTGCGGCCACGCTTCTTCTCCGTCTTCGGTTTCGGCTTCGCCTTATCGGGCGCGTTGCCTTCGTGTTCCTGCGCCTTCAGCTCCTGCAAATAATCGTCGAGGCGATCAAAATTCTCGTCCCAGAATTTGCGGTAGCGCTCGAGCCAGCCATCGACGTCCTTCAAGGCGGACGGCGCAATCCGGCACGGCCGCCACTGCGCCTCGCGGCCGCGCGAAATGAGGTTCGCATGTTCCAGCACTTTGAGATGTTTGGAGATCGCAGGCAGACTCATCGTGAAGGGCTCGGCGAGTTCCGTCACCGACGTCTCGCCGCGCGCAAGCCGGGCGAGAATGGCCCGCCGCGTCGGATCGGCAAGGGCGGCGAAGGTGGCACTGAGCGGGTCGAGCGGCATTGTGATTAGCCTGTCGGTTAAATAACCTATAGGTTAAATATAGGCGGATTGACAGGCTGTCAAGCCGCGTCCGGAATTTTTGAAAAAAGACGCCTGCCTCAGGCCTTGCGCGGGCCGCACATCAGATCGACGGCGTTCTTGACGATGGCTTCGAGCTCCCTGTGCGGCGACGGGGGCGTGACGTGACAACCTCTCGGAAGTACCGGAATTCGGATGCGCGACGGTATTCGCTCGACGCAGAGAGTCGGGCGTGGGTCTCCAATCGCAGATCGTCAAAGATGAACGCCGGATCCTGCGATCAGATTTGATCCGCCTTCATCGCCACGCGCAGCGGTTTCGGGATCGGCTTGGCGCGGCCTTCCGAAACGAACGCCACCTTTACGCTGGCTTCCAGCAGCAACACGCTGCCCCGTCGCACCTCCTGATGCAGCGTGATCGAGGCGCCGCGCACCTCCATCGGCCGCGTCACGATATCGAGCAGGTCGTCCATGTGCGCGGGTTTCAGGAAGTCGAGATGCATCGATCGCACCACAAAGGCAAAACCCGGCGCGTCGGCCTCGGCCTCCGCGAACAGCGCGCGCTGGTCGGCGCCGAGCAGCCGCAGATAGTTGCTGCGGCCGCGCTCCATGAATCGCAGATAGTTGGCGTGATAGACGAGACCGGAGAAATCGGTATCCTCGTAATAGACACGGATCTGCATATGATGCCGGCCGTCGCGGATTTCGCCATCAAACGCGGCTGTCACAGGAGATTCCTCTTTGTTGCGGTTCAAGACCAATTGTCTTGCACGCAGGCGCTGCCTCATCAAGCGCCAATTGCCGAGCTTGAACCCCGATGAAACGCTCTGGTCGAGTGCGCCTCCTCGCACGTCGCCGATCAGCCACGCAACATAGCCTCCACCGGCAGCGATCCGGTACAGCGAGCGCGCGGCTTGCATTTCGGTGACGTCACCGCGTTCTGACCGCGCCATCACGACACGGATGGCTTCATCCGGTGCGGAAGGAGATGGAGCATCTACCGCAACGGTTTTAACGCCGGATGCGATTGCGTTCGACAGCGGAAAAATTGAAGCCCGGATAAGCTGTCATGGTCGTCCAGAAACCCGGTCCGAACATGGTGAGGGCGGACCAGTTCCACGGCTTGGCGTCATCCGCCGAAAACTTCTGGCCGGCACCCATGATGTCATCCGCCATGTCCGCCGCTTCGCCATAGCCGTAGCAATACGCGGCATTCCAGCCCCCGCCGAACAGCGTTTTTTGAAGCGGATTGCTTTCCTGATTGTTTAGTTCGGCCACCTTGCAAAACGCCGTTTTGCGCATGACGCCGATATGCTGCAATCCCAGAGCGTGCCCGATTTCGTGCGTGATGACAGGTTGCGTAAAACTGTGGCTGACCCCGAGATTGTCCGGCCAGGTTGCCACGCTCGGCGTGGCGTCCTTCTCGCTATACAGCAGCGCATGCGAGCGAAATGACCCCGGGTTCAGGTATTTGCTCGGATCCACGTTGGCGACCTCGACGACCCTGTGAGGTGACCGGAGCCCGAAGCTGCCGGGCACTTCGCCGAAATACGTAGTCAAGGTGCATTTGATATAGGGCCGCATCCACAGGCCGTTGTTCATGTCGAAAATATCCAGTTCCGTCACCGAATTCGGTGGCTTCAACCAGAATTTGTCGTTCCACAGATCCGCCTGCCGGTTGGCGGCATCGATGAAATTGCTCCAGTCCTGCGGTTTCCAGGGCCGGATGAAAAAGGGATTGTTGTCTGCGTCGACGACCCAGAAATTGCCGCCGCTCGGATTGATTTGAACGAGCTTGACCCACAGTTGCAGGTCGAGTTCGTAAGTCGCAGGAAAGGTGCGCGAATTTCTATACAGTCTGGCTTCCAGGCTCGTCTCGGTGCTCAGCCTGTCGTAGCTCAATTTGAGCGAGGCCGATTTCAGGAGTTCAATAGTTCCCGCCATTGCTTCGCTCCGACGTTCCGCTCCGACCAGGATCTCATGATCCATTCGTCGTCACGGGCGAAAGACGGGTTCAAGAAGCGGCCGTGCCTGTCAATGCGGAAGACCTGAAATATACGGCAGCGAATATGACCGATGCATCTTCACCGCGAAGTCTTTCTCGATCCGCGCGGTCACTCGTCGTCACCTTGCCCAAACAAGCCGAACTGACCGGGAGCGCGGGTGGGCTCTGCAAGGCCGAGATGCTTGAACGCATGCGAGGTCAGAAGTCTTCCCCGCGGCGTGCGTTGCAGGTAGCCGCATTGGATCAGGAACGGCTCGATAATGTCCTCGATGGCGTCGCGCGGCTCCGACAACGCCGCCGCCATGGTTTCCACGCCGACCGGCCCGCCGCCGTAATTCATCGCGATGGTGGTGAGGTAACGCCGGTCCATCGCATCGAGACCGGCCGCGTCGACCTCCAGCGCACTCAGCGCATGGTCGGCGATCTTGCGATCGATCGACGAAGCGTCGGCCGCCGACGCGAAGTCCCGTACCCGCCGCAACAAGCGTCCGGCGATGCGCGGCGTGCCACGCGCGCGGCGGGCGATCTCGTTGGCGCCATCCGTCGTCATGCCGACATTGAGCACGCGCGCGCCGCGGGTGACGATCTTTTCCAGCTCGTCCTCGGTGTAGAAATTCAGCCGCACCGGAATGCCGAAGCGATCGCGCAGCGGATTGGTCAGAAGCCCCGCGCGCGTCGTGGCGCCGACCAGCGTGAATTTCGCCAGTTCGATCTTCACCGAGCGCGCCGCCGGCCCCTCGCCGATGATGAGGTCGAGCTGAAAATCCTCCATCGCGGGATACAGCACCTCTTCGACTTGCGGGCTGAGCCGATGGATCTCGTCGATGAACAGCACGTCGCGTTCTTCGAGATTGGTCAGGAGCGCCGCAAGATCGCCCGCTTTCGCAATCACCGGACCGGACGTCGCGCGAAACCCGACGCCAAGCTCGCGCGCCACGATCTGCGCCAGCGTGGTCTTGCCGAGACCGGGAGGCCCGACGAACAGCACATGATCCAGTGCTTCCTGGCGCTTGCGCGCGGCATCGATGAAGATTTGCAAGTTGGCGCGCGCCTGCGCCTGGCCGACGAATTCGGACAGCAGTTGCGGGCGCAGCGCGGTGTCGCCGACATCGTCGCTGCGGCGCTCGGGCGTGACGATGCGGGAGGCGTCGGTCATGGGCGCGCGAGGCCTCGATGGGTCTTCACCTCTCCCGCTTGCGGGGGAGGTCGGCGAGCGAAGCTCGCCGGGAGGGGGCTGTCACACCATAACGGCTCGCTGGCAGATGCCCCCACCCCAACCCTCCCCCGCAAGCGGGAGAGGGAGCGCTCTGTCACGTGGGCTATCGCATGCACCATCAGCACACTCACTTCGCCAGTTCCTTCAAGCCCAGCCGGATCAGTTGCGCCGTCTCGGCATTCTCACCGGCGCTGCGCGAAGCGGCCGCGATGGCGGCGGCCGCCTGCGGCTGGCCGTAGCCGAGATTGACCAGTGCCGAGATCGCGTCCGTCACCGGACGCGGCGCGCGCTGGTCGTCGATTGCGCCGGCGAGATGCACCACGGCCGGATCGACATTCGCAAAGGCCGGCGCCTTGTCCTTCAGTTCAGTGACGATGCGCTCCGCCACCTTCGGCCCCACGCCCGGCGTGCGCGCCACCGCGGCCTTGTCGCGCAACGCAATCGCGTTGGCGAGATCGGAGGGCGACAGCGTGCCGAGCACGGCGAGCGCTACCCGCGCGCCGACGCCCTGCACAGTCTGCAACAGGCGGAACCATTCGCGCTCCATGTCGCTGCGAAAGCCGAACAGCTTGATCTGGTCCTCGCGCACATAGGTTTCGATCGACAATACCGCCGCTTCGCCGGTCGACGGCAAAGCCTGCAATGTCCGCGATGCGCAATGCACCTGATAGCCGACGCCACCGACATCGAGGATCACATAGTCCTCGCCGTAGGAATCGATGATGCCTTTCAGTTTGCCGATCATGGGCAGCTCTTTCACCTCTCCCGCTTGCGGGGGAGGTCGACGCACCCGGTAGCGCCCTCGCGCGCCGAGGTGCGGCGGGTGGGGGCTGACGCGCCTCCGGACAACAAGGCCCTGCCCCCTCCCCAACCCTCCCCCGCAAGCGGGAGAGGGAGCAGGCTGCGCTCACCCTTACCCCTGATGCAAACCGAAACCATCATCATCCCGCCACCTTCATCCGCAGCATCGCGCTTCCCCGATGATGCGCGTGGGTAATGGCGATCGCCAGCGCGTCGGCTGCATCGGCACTTTTCGGATCAGCCTTCGGCAACAAGATTTTCAGCATCGCCTGAATCTGGGTCTTGTCGGCATGCCCCGCGCCGACCACGGTCTTTTTCACCTGATTGGGCGCGTACTCCGCCACGACAATCCCGAACATCGCGGGCGCCAACATCGCGACCCCGCGCGCCTGTCCGAGCTTCAGCGTGGCCACGCCGTCCTTGTTGACGAAGGTCTGCTCGACCGCCGCTTCGACGGGGCGGAACTCGCCGAGCACGCGACCCAGACCTTCGTGGATGGCGAGCAGCCGGCTCGCCAGCGCAACTCCTTCGCGGGTTTCCACCGAACCGCAGCCGACGAACATCAGCCGGTTACCCTCGATGTCGATCACGCCCCAGCCGGTGCGGCGAAGGCCGGGATCGATACCCAGAATGCGAATCGGTGCGGAGGTCATGGCTCATCATAGCAAGCCGTCACCCTGAGGTGCGAGCGAAAGCGAGCCTCGAAGGGCGACGGCGGACGTTGCAACCATCCTTTGAGGCGCCGCGCTCCGCCCGGCGCACCTCCGGATGACGTTTTGCAAATTGAAAACGCTTAAAGCAGCGTCCCGCGCAGGATCAGCAACGCCACGCTGAAATAGATCACCAGCCCGGTGACATCCACCAGCGTCGCGACGAACGGCGCCGAGGCGCTGGCAGGATCGAATCCTGCCCGTTGCAACAGGAAAGGCAGCATCGACCCGGCCAGCGAGCCGAACGTCACCACGCCGATCAGCGCTGACGCCACGGTAAGCGCCACCAGGATCCAGTGCTCGCCATAATCGTAAAAGCCGAGCTTCTGCCACGCCGTGATCCGTACCACGCCGATCAGACCGAGCCCTGCGCCGAGCAGAAGGCCCGTCGGCAATTCACGCATGGCCACGCGCCACCAGTCGCCGAGCCTGACCTCGCGAAGCGCCAGCGAGCGGATCAAGAGCGAGGTCGCCTGCGAACCGGAATTGCCGCCGGAACTCATGATCAGCGGAATGAACAGCGTCAAGACGATGGCCTTTTCCAGCTCGACCTCGAAATACTGCATGGCGCTGGCGGTCAGCATCTCGCTGACGAACAACACCGCGAGCCAGCCGCCACGTTTCCTCAGCATTTCGAGCAAACCGATCTGCATGTAAGGCTCATCGGTGGCCTGCATGCCGCCGAACTTCTGCACGTCCTCGGTATTTTCCTCGATGATGGCGTCGATGATGTCGTCCACCGTGACGATGCCGAGCACGTGCCCGGCCTTGTCGATGACAGGCACCGCCAGAAGATCGTGCCGGGAGATCAGCCGGGCCACGTCTTCGCGATCGGTCAGTGGCGAGGTGGTGATCGGCGGGCGCGACAGGTCAGTAATATTGGCCGAGGGCTCGCCGGCAATCAGCCGCCGCAGCGACACCGCACCCACCAGGCGGCGGGTGAAGGCATCCAGCACATAGATGGCGTAAACCGTCTCGCGGGTGCGTTCGACCTGACGGATGTGCTGCAAGGTGCGCTCCACGGTCCAGCTCGCGGGAACGCTGACGAACTCGGTGGTCATCATCGCACCGGCGGTATTCTCCGGATAAGCGAGCAGCCCCTCGATCGTCGCGCGCGTGGCCGCGTCGAGCCCCTGCATCAGCTCGGCGCGGGCCGGCTCCTCGAGCTGCTGCACGATGTCGGCGGCCATGTCGGCCGACATGCCGCTCAGCAGGGTGGTCGCGGTCTGCCGCGGCAGCGCCTCGATGATTTCAGCGCCGAAGTTCAGTTCCGGCTTGTCGAGAATCTCGATCGAGGTTTCGACCGGCAACAACACCAGCACCGCGGCCGCATCGTGCGGCTCGAGCTGATTGAGGATTTCGACGTTGTCGGCGACGTGACCGCTGCTCAGCCGCGAAGCCAGCGCAAACACATCGAGGTCGCCATCCGGCGCGGTGTGGGTATCCGTCATAGCTCACCTCTTAAGGTCTGCCGGCACCGGCAGGCCTGGTGAGCCCTTCAAGCCCTCAGACCGGCGCCGCTGTCTGCGAAGTACTTGTCAAAGTACCTGGACTGTCGCTTGGCATAATGAGTGGTGTTCCAGTGATGAGACGCGGACCATGGCCGCACGCCTCGCGCGGCTGACATGATCCTTCGGCCGGACGACGTCAAGGAAAAAACGCGCGATCATCAATGAAGACAAAATGCGGGCCGTGATCGCACTCTCCACCTCGCCCCGCTTGCGGGGAGAGGTCGGATCGCCATGGCGATGCGAAGCATCGTCCAGAGCGATCCGGGTGAGGGGGATTCAGCCGGCCCCTCACCCCGACCCTCTCCCCGCAAGCGGGGCGAGGGAGAAGTCTACCCGCCCATCTTCGCGGCCAGCGCGTCGGAGATTTCGAAGTTGGCATAGACGTTCTGCACGTCGTCGTGCTCGTTCAGAAGGTCGATCAACTTGATGAGCTTCTCGCCGGTCTCGTCGTCGACCGCCAGCGTGTTCTGGGGCTTCCATGTCAGCGCCGCTTTACGGGCCTCGCCGAATTTCGCTTCCAGCGCTTTGGCCACCTCGCGAAAAGTTTCCTGCGAGGCATAGACCTCATGGCCGTTGTCGCCGGACACCACATCGTCGGCGCCGGCATCGATCGCCGCTTCGAGCATGGCATCGGCCGAGGCAACGCCGGTGTCGTATTCCACCACACCGGTACGATCGAACATGAACGCCACCGAACCGGTTTCGCCGAGGTTGCCGCCGGACTTGGTGAAATAGGATCGGATATCGGACGCCGCGCGGTTGCGGTTGTCGGTCAGCGCCTCGACGATGACGGCGACACCGCCGGGACCGTAACCCTCATAGCGGATTTCGTCATAATTCTCGCCGTCGCTGCCAATCGCCTTCTTCACCGCGCGCTCGATGTTGTCCTTCGGCATGTTCTCCTGCCGCGCCGCGATCATGGCGGCCCGCAGCCGCGCATTCATCGCAGGATCTGGCGTGCCGAGTTTGGCAGCCACGGTGATTTCGCGCGCCAGCTTGCTGAACAGTTTCGACTTCTGGGCATCCTGCCGGCCCTTGCGGTGCATGATGTTCTTGAATTGGGAATGTCCGGCCATGCGGGCTCTCTCTCGAATCGGATCCGTGACCGGCAGCAAACACCGGGTCACTCGGCATAAAGACGTAAGCGGCGCGGCGTTATAAGCCGGTATACGGGCAGAATCAAAGACTTGGTCGGAAAATCCGGGGGTAACCGCCGACCGCGCGATGCCACGATAGAGGCTCGGATTAACTCAAATTTCACCCTAAAAGAGCAGGTTTGTCTGACTTTTTCATCACACCGGCAAATCCTTATGGCCCTGTCTTTTTTTCGAAAGCGCGAGCCCATCGAGGTCCCGCCGGACCAAGCCATCGCAACCGCGCAAATGGCAGCCCCCGCAGCCGCGTCAGATCTGCCCGCAGACAATTCGGCCAAAGATATTCTCGACCTGCTCGAACTCGAATTGCAGGCGATGATGCGGCAGCTCGAGCGCGCGGCGCAGTCGGTCGCGTCGGGCGCACAGTCGACGGCCGCGACCCTGACCACGATCCGCCAGCGAACCGACGACCTCACCGGACGCACCAGTTCCGCCCGTTCCACGGCCGACACGTTTTCGCAGGCCGCCGACAAATTCACCGAATCCGCCGACGGCATCGGCACCCAGGTTCGCGATGCCAGCCGCCTTGCGGATCAGGCGGCCAGCGCGGCGCGCGAGGCGAGCCTCAATGTCGACCGCCTGCGCGAATCTTCCGCCGCGATCGGCAACGTGGTCAACCTGATCGCCTCGATCGCCAAGCAGACCACGCTGCTGGCGCTGAATTCGACCATCGAGGCGGCGCGCGCCGGCGAAGCCGGCAAGGGATTTGCCGTGGTGGCGTCGGAGGTCAAGGCGCTCGCCGTGCAGACCCAGAATGCCACCGAGGAAATCAAGCGGAAGATCGACGCGTTGCAACAGGATGCCGCGACCTCGATCGACGCGGTCCACCGCATCACGCAGGCCATCGACGCCATCCGCCCGGTGTTCGAGACCGTCAACGGCGCGGTCGCCGAACAGAGCGCCACCACGGGCGAGATGGCGCAGAATGCCGCCGCGACCTCGAATTTCATCGTCTCGGTGGTGGACAGCGCCTCTGAAATCGACGGCGTCACCAAGGAAGCCGAAAGCCACGGCGATCACGTCGCCAAAGCCGGCCAGACTGTCGCCGGACTGGTCGACAAGCTGAAGAGCCGCTGCGCCATCCTGTTGCGCCGGACCGAAGCCGACAAGGCACGCAAGCAGGAGCGCGCGCCGTGCAATATGTCCCTCACGATCGAGGCGCGTCCCGCGCCGATCAAAGCCTCGGTCTACGAATTGTCACGGACATCCATGCTTGTCGCCGAGGGCGATTCTGCAAAACTTCCGGTCGGCCAGACCCTGACCGCCGAGATCGCCGGCATCGGCGCCTGCAAGATCCGCGTCACCGAACACACGGAGCTTGGCGCCGAAACCGAATTCGTCGGCCTCGGCGCGGAGACCCTGGACATGATCGAGGACAAGCTGTTCGCGCTGCATGACGAGAACGCCGAAGGCATTGCGCGGGCGATGGAAGCCGGCGTCACCATCAACAAGATTTTTGCCGACGCGATCGCGCAAGGCCGCATCGGCATCGACGACCTGTTCGATACCGACTATGTGCAGATCGAGAATTCCGATCCGCCGCAGTTCATGTCCAAATTCACGCTCTGGGTCGAGCGCGACCTCACCGACGTCCAGGAAGCGGTGCTGGCGATGGACCCGCGCCTGAAATTCTGCGCGGTGGTCGATCGCAACGGCTATCTCGCCATGAACAACAAGTATTGCTCGCTGCCGCAGCGCAAGGGCGATCCGGCATGGAACGTCACCCACGCGCGCAACCGCCGCTTCTTCAACGACGCCGCGGGACTTGCCGCCGCGCGCAACACCCGCACCTATTTCGTGCAGAGCTATCCGCGTGACATGGGCAACGGCGTGCGGATCCGGATGCGCGAGATCGACGTGCCGATCCGCGTCGGCGGCAAGCACTGGGGCAATTTCCGCACGGCGTATACGCTGTAGGGACCGCCCACGTTTCGTCGTCCCTGCGAACGCAGGGATCCATAACCCTGACATCGACAATTGAAGCACGGCAGACGAGCGCCGTTCGACGGACGCTGTGCCTCCGCCGCGACGACACGGCGTATGGCTCCGCGCGTTCGCGGGGACGACGCAGATGACAGCAGCACTGCCGCTCAGCGAAATCGCCGCCCCGTCACGCCGCCGCGGGATATATGATGACGCCATCCGCCGCGGGCCGTGCGCCCTCGGTCATCCGCGCCGGCTCGATGCGGCCGTCGCCCATGATGTGAAAGACCTCCTCGCCGGCCGCGATCAGATAATCTGTGATGATCCGCCGGTGGCACCGCCACCACACGGCTTCCGCACACATGATCGCACACGGCGTGCGATGGCCGAGTTCCCGCAACTGCACCAACCCTGCGCGAAACGCCGCGCTCATGGCGTAGTCGGCGTAGTTGTGAAAGCTCCGGTTCTGCCAGAAGGCGTTGGTCGCTTCAGGCGTGTCGCGCTTGTGTCCGCGCAGGCCGCCGAGCGCCGCGATATGCTCGTAGCCGATTTGAAACTCGCCGAGCGTTGTCGGCAATTCATCGCGATTGTACTGCGGATTGGTGCGGGAGCGCGGGACCGTGCGCACGTCGACCACCAGCCGCACGCCGGCCCCGTTCAGCAGACCGACGAATTCCTCGATGGTTCGGGTCGAATGGCCGATCGTGAAGAATGTATGCGGCATGCACGAATTCCCTTGCTGGCCAATTGAGCGAGCAGCACGCGCGTCACCCCTCCCTGAAAGTGAGAGGTCGACCGGTGACGCCAACGGGTCCGCGCAAAGCGCGGCCCGATGATAAACTCCGCGGGGGCCGGTCGGGAGAGGGTTATCTTCTTGGCCGACCCCCACCCCGGCCCTCCCTTTTCAAGGGGAGGGAGTGACGCCTCCTCACGTCCAGAACGACGGCACCGCCTGCTCCAGCCGTCCGCCGAGCCGCACCGGGCCGATCCTCACGGCCAATCCCGTCGCATCGTCGGTCTCGACCGCAACGCCGCTCAGCGTGGCCTCGCCGAACGCCGGTTCGAACCGTCCGCTCGGAATGCCCGTGGTGAAGCGGCGCAGCGGCTCTTCCTTCTGCATGCCGATCACGGAGTCATAATCGCCGGTCATGCCGGCATCGCTCATATAGGCGGTGCCGCCCGGCAGGATCTGATGGTCGGCCGTCGGCACATGGGTATGGGTGCCGACCACGAGGCTGGCGCGGCCGTCGCAGAAGAATCCCATGCCCTGCTTCTCGCTGGTCGCCTCGCCATGGAAATCGATCACGATGGCATCGGCCGCCTCGCGCAGCGGGCAAGCGTCGAGTTCGCGATCGATGGCGCGGAAAGGGTCGTTGAGCGGCTCCATGAAGATGCGCGCCATGCAATTGATGACCAGCGCGCGGCGGCCGTTCTTGGTGTCGATCAGCGCCGCGCCGCGGCCGGGCGTATGACGCGGGAAATTCAGCGGGCGAACCAGCCGCGGCGCGCGTTCGATGAACACCAGCGCCTCTTTCTGATTCCATGCGTGGTTGCCGAGCGTGACCGCATCGGCGCCGGCGTCGATGAAGTCCTGATAGATCGCCTCGGTGATGCCGAAGCCGCCGGCGGAATTCTCGCCATTGATGATGACGAGATCGAGCGCCCAATCCCTGACCAGCGATGGCAGACGGTCGGTGATGGCGGTGCGCCCTGTCTTGCCGACGACATCGCCGATGAAAAGAATACGCAACGGTCTAGTATCCCGAATTCGAAGTTCGCCATATTTGCAGCGCCTTCCGTGCGAACTTCGAATTCGAAAGGACACTAGCGAGTTTATAATTTCCAGTGTGGTTTGGGTTCAGAAGTTCGCTTTGACGGACAAGCCGAGATGAGAAAGCGAACTTCTGAACCACCACACTAACTCCGGAAGTCGAACAGATCGATCTCGGTTAGCACATAATCGAGCCGCACGTCGTGGGACAATGCCGGCACCTGCGGAATTTCCTGCACCGCAAAAGCAACGCCGATCGCGATCACCGGCTTCGATTGGCGCACACGCGCGAAGGTGCGGTCGTAATAGCCGCCGCCGTAGCCGACGCGATGACCGGCGCGGTCGAACGCGGCGAGCGGCACCAGCACGATATCTGGAATGACTTCGAGCGCGCTCGCAGACGGCTCCAAAATTCCGAACAGCCCGCGCACCAGTTGATCGCCCGGCGTCCACAGCCGGAAGACGAGCGAGGCATTGCGCGACGAAATCGCCGGCAGCGCGAGTTGCGCGCCGCGCGCGGCAAGCTTCTGCATCAGTTGCACGGGATCGATTTCACTGCGGATCGGCGCGTAGCCTGCGACGATGGTGGACGGCGTAATCTCCAGCGGCGGCGTCCGCGCCGCGATCGCCAGCGCTGCGCTGGCGCGCTCCTGCACGCTGAGTGCATCGCGGCGCGCCAATGCGGCGACGCGCAGGATATCTTTCTCGGATTGTTCGACTGAACTCATGCCGTCCGTAGTGTCAGAGCGCTTGCTCGCTCGATGTTCTAGCGTTTTGCCCCCCGTTCATACCCGCGAAGGCGGGCATCCAGAGCGACGAAGCCTTCGGGGACATCGTCTGGGTCCCGCGTCCGCGGGGACGAACGGAGCTTGGGTCGGATTCAATTCCATTGTATTGGACTCTATTGCTTTTCGATATTGACGGAAACTTTCACCACGCGGGCATGCGTGCTCCCTCTCCCGTGGGGAGAGGTAAAGGAAGCCGCTGTGTCTGTTCGGCTTTCACGGCGAGGCGGAGGAAAAGTGCGAAGCCGCAATGGCCGTTGGAGCGCTCGATCCCGGAGTTCCCTACGAAAGTAGGTGGGCACCATGTGACCGGATCCACGGACCCGGCCAGGGACAGTTCCCTGAAGGATCGATAAGGCCCCGGGGATATGTGGCTCCTGACGCGCGATGCAGCCTCGCGAGGGACAATGTAGGCGTGAATGTATGCGAACGCCAGCGGCATAGCGCTCATGATCTGCCCCACGCGTACGGAGCGTTGCTTCGGTAGAACCGGTAGCGTCCCAGAAATTGGCGTGCTGCACAGCGTCACACCAGTCTAATCTCTCTTACTTCCCCTCTCCCCTTGTGGGAGAGGGTGATCCGAACGAAGTGAGGATCGAGTGAGGGGTTGTGTTCTGATACAGACCCCTCACCCGGCTCTGTTTCGCTTCGCTCAACTTCGCCACCCACAAGGGGAGAGGGGAAGTAAGAGACTATCACCCGATCGCGATGCCGCCGCCGACGGTGCGGTTGAGCACCTGCGTGGTTTTCTCGATCCGCTCGGCGGCCGCGTTAAGGGCCGCTGCGACCGCGACCTGCGTGGCCCGCGCGCGATCGGAAGCGGCTTCGCGCACATCGCGCAGTTCCTTCAGTTCGTCTTCGAGCGCGCGGATGCGCTGGTTCGCATCGAGCAATTCATCCGAAGTCGTCAGCGCCGCCATCACCTCGAGCCGCTGATCGCCGATCTCACCGAACTTGCCGCGCAGGTCGCCGATCCGGTTTTCCAGGTCGTCCGCGAGTTTCAAAAGCCGGGACTCCTGGCCGTCTTCGCAGGCCATGCGGTACTGGCGGCCATTGATGGTGACGTTGATGTGGCTCATGAGTCTGAGTCCTCTTCCGCCGCGAGCACGGACGTGATGGTGCCAATCGCCGCATCCAATTTTTCGGCGATCTCGCGATTGACGCGCTCGAGCTTGCGCGTGCGCACCAGCGATCCATCGAGTTCATCGGCAAGCCGCGAGCGGTCCGCGCCCAGCGCCTGAATGCGGGTCGCGAGTTCATCCTCGTCGCGATCGGCCTCGCGCCGGCGCTCGACGGAGCTTTCCAGCGCATCGAGCGCGGCCGTCAGCCGCCGCGTCGCCGCGTCAATATCGGCCGCGCTGCCGGAGACAGGCTCGGCGCTGGCGGGACGGTTGGGAGGCCGGTCATTCATGTTCGTTCTGCGTGCCTTCCGGCGAAATGCCGCCGGGCTACAAAAATTACGGCTCGGCAAGCCTTTAGCGGCTGAAATTTACGTGGTGAGCGAGGCCAGCGCAACGCTGCCACAGAGCTATGCACCGCAAAACGTTGCGTTCTGTGCAGAAGCGGCCGCTGGGGGAGCGGATTTGACATTCGCCACGCACCTTGCGGCGAGCCCGGCAAGCGAATGTCAAATCCAAAGCTCCGCCAGAAATTTATACGTTTGCCGGTGGTCCTTTAGATTCAAACATTTGCGAGAACACCTGCTGAAGCGGGCAAATGTTTGGATCGGACCACTAGCCTGCTTGGACTCAGGGGAACCAGATGCTATCCACCCCCTGAATTTTTCCGCTGACCGTTGCATCGAAATGCGGTGCAAGACGTTACCCCTATCTCACCAATTCAACTGGATACTCACAACATGGCGAGCGTCGATTCCTCCCGTATGGCGAATGCAATCCGTGCGCTTGCCATGGATGCCGTTGAAAAGGCGAAATCCGGACATCCCGGCCTGCCGATGGGCGCTGCCGATGTCGCCACCGTCTTGTTCTCGAAATTCCTGAAGTTCGACGCCGCCGATCCGCACTGGCCGGATCGCGACCGCTTCATCCTGTCGGCCGGCCACGGCTCGATGCTGCTCTACGCGCTGATGTACCTGACCGGGTACAAGGAGATGACGCTCGACCAGATCAAGAATTTCCGGCAGCTCAATTCCAAGACCCCCGGCCATCCCGAGAACTTCATCACGCAGGGCGTCGAGACCACCACCGGTCCGCTCGGCCAGGGCGTCGCCACATCGGTCGGCTTTGCGCTCGCCGAACGGCTGCTGGCGGCCGAGTTCGGCGGCGACTTGGTCGATCACTACACCTACGTGCTGTGCTCGGACGGCGATCTGATGGAAGGCGTCAGCCATGAGGCCATCGCGCTCGCGGGCCACCTGAAGCTGAACAAGCTGATCTTCCTGTACGACGACAACAGCATCACCATCGACGGCCCGATCGGGCTTACCGACAATGTCGATCAGGTGGCGCGCTTCAAGGCCCATGGCTGGAACGCCAGGCAGATCGATGGCCACGATCCCAAGGCGATCGCGGCGGCGATCCGCCGCGCGCAGAAATCCGACAAGCCGTCGCTGATCGCCTGCAAGACCATCATCGGATTCGGCGCGCCGACCAAAGCCGGCACCTCGAAGGCGCACGGTGAACCGCTCGGCGCCGAAGAACTCGCCGGCGCCAAGAAAGCGCTCGATTGGAATTACGGCCCGTTCGAGATTCCGGACGATGTGCTCAAGGCCTGGCGCAGCGCCGGCCGCAAGGGCAAGCGCTTCAACAAGGACTGGCGCGCGCGGCTTGAAGCCACGCCGGAGCCGCAACGCGACGAATTCCAGCGCCGCGTCATCGATCGCAAGCGGCCCGCCGACCTCGATGAGGTCATCCGCAAGCTGAAGGACAAGCTGGTCGCGGAGCCGCCGACGGTCGCGACCCGCAAGGCCAGCGAACTGGCGCTCGACGTGCTGGTGCCCATGATGCCCGAACTGCTGCTCGGCTCCGCCGACCTCACGCCCTCCAACAACACCCGCACCAAGGGCCTGAAGGAAGTCGAGCCCGGGCATTACGACGGCCGCTACATCCACTACGGCATTCGCGAGATGGGCATGGCCGCGGCGATGAACGGCATTTCGCTGCACGGCGGCTTCGTTCCGGCCGGCGGCACCTTCCTGTGCTTCACCGACTATGCGCGCCCGGCGATGCGGATCTCCGCGCTGGCGCACATCCCGGTGATCTACATCATGACCCACGATTCGATCGGGCTTGGCGAAGACGGACCGACCCATCAGCCGGTGGAGCACGTCGCTTCGCTGCGCGCGATGCCGAACATGCGCGTGTTCCGTCCCGCCGATGCGGTGGAGACCGCCGAGTGTTGGCAAATCGCGCTCGAGCGCACCAAGGGACCGACGGTGCTGGCGCTGTCGCGGCAGAATCTGACGCCAGTGCGCAAGACCGCACATGCGGACAATCTCTGCGCGCACGGCGCCTATGAGCTGATCGCCGCCAATGGCGAGGCGAAGGTGTCGATCTTTGCGTCCGGCTCGGAGGTCGAGATCGCGGTCGCAGCCCACAAGCAACTCAGCGATCGCGGCATCGCGACGCGGGTGGTCTCGGTGCCCTCGCTCGAATTGCTGCTGGAGCAGCCCGACGAACGCAGGCACGCCATCATCGGCAAGGCGCCGGTCAAGGTCGCCGTCGAGGCGCTGGTGCGGTTCGGCTGGGATGCCGTGATCGGGCCGGAGGGCGGATTCGTCGGCATGCATACGTTCGGCCACAGCGCGCCCGCCAAGGACCTGTTCAAGCACTTCGGCATCACCGCCGAGGCCGTGGTAAATGCAGCCGAGACCCGCCTTCGCTAGTGTCCCCGAATCCGAAGTTCGTCACACCTTGCGTCAACCTCTTGAACGAACTTCGGATTCGCGAGGGACACTAGAAATCCACGATTCTCGTGTGGTTTTGGTTCAGAAGTTCTCTGAATGGACTTGCGGCAAAAATGCAGAGAACTTCTGAACCACCCCACACGTGGTTGTGGTTGCCCTAAAAAAGGGCTAGCAAAGCCCTATTACCAATGGTCGCCGCCCGGCAGAACCGGGCGACACAGGCGTCAAGCGCCGCGAAAAGCTGGAGCTTCCGGTTGCGCGGGGGATTACCGCCTATTTCAAGGAGAAAGCTGACATGGCAGTCCGGGTCGCAATCAACGGGTTTGGCCGCATCGGCCGCAATATCCTGCGCGCCATTTTCGAGGCCAAGCGCACCGATATCGAAGTGGTCGCCATCAACGATCTCGGCCCGGTCGAGACCAACGCGCATCTGCTGCGCTTCGATTCCGTGCACGGCCGCTTCCCCCATGAGGTCAAGGTCGAAGGCGACTCCATCGTGATCGGAAAGAGCCGGATCAAGGTGACCGCCGAGCGCGATCCCTCAAAACTGCCGTGGAAGGATCTCGGCATCGACATCGCGATGGAATGCACCGGCATCTTCACCGCCAAGGACAAGGCCTCCGCACATCTCACGGCCGGCGCCAAGCGCGTGCTGGTGTCGGCGCCGGCCGACGGCGCGGATGCGACCATCGTCTACGGCGTCAACCACGATACCCTGAGCCGCGATCATCTCGTGGTGTCGAACGGCTCCTGCACGACCAACTGCCTCGCCCCGGTCGCCAAGATCCTGAACGACACCGTCGGCATCGAGACCGGCTTCATGACCACGATCCACGCCTATACCGGCGACCAGCCGACGCTCGACACCATGCATAAGGATCTCTACCGCGGCCGCGCCGCGGCGATGTCGATGATTCCGACCTCGACCGGTGCGGCGAAAGCGATCGGACTGGTGCTGCCCGAACTGAAGGGCAAGCTCGACGGCGTCGCGATCCGCGTGCCGACGCCGAACGTCTCGGTAGTCGACCTCAAGATCGTCGCCAAGCGCAAGACCGAGCCGAAGGAAATCAACGAGGCGATGAAGCGCGCCAGTGAGCAGCAGCTCAAGGGTATTCTCGGCTACACCACCGCGCCGAACGTCTCGATCGACTTCAACCACGATCCGCACTCGTCCACCTTCCACATGGACCAGACCAAGGTGCAGAACGGCACGCTGGTGCGCGTGATGTCTTGGTACGACAACGAATGGGGTTTCTCCAACCGCATGGCCGACACAGCCGTGGCGATGGGGAAGCTGCTCTGAGACGACGACGCCGAGCGGCCCTCGCGAACACAAGACGCGAGGAGACCGCCGTTGAACGTCATTGCGAGCGAAGCGAAGCAATCCAGATCGCTTGAAAGAACTGGATTGCTTCGTCGCTTCGCTCCTCGCAATGACAGGAGAGACGAATGACCAACCCCTTCCGCACCCTCGATGACGTCGACGTCAAAGGCAAACGCGTGCTGCTGCGCGTCGATCTCAACGTTCCCATGGACAATGGCCGTGTCACCGACACCACGCGGCTGGAACGCGTAGCCCCGACCATCACGGAAATCTCCGACAAGGGCGGCAAAGTCGTCCTGCTCGCGCATTTCGGCCGGCCCAAGGGCCGCGACGCCAAGGACTCGCTGAAACCCGTCGCGGCAGAGCTCGCGAAAGTCATCAGGAAGCCGGTCGGCTTTGCTGACGATTGCATCGGCGAGCCGGCGCAAAAGGCCGTCGCCGCCATGAAAGACGGCGACATTCTTTGCCTGGAAAACACCCGCTTCCATAAAGAGGAAGAGAAGAACGATCCGGCGTTCGTCGCCGAACTCGCCAAGCTCGGCGACATCTGGGTCAACGATGCCTTCTCGGCCGCGCATCGCGCTCACGCCTCGACCGAAGGCCTTGGCCACAAGCTGCCGGCCTATGCCGGCCGCACCATGCAGGCCGAGCTCGAAGCGCTGAACAAGGCGCTGGACGCCCCCACCAAGCCCGTCATTGCCATCATCGGCGGCGCAAAGGTCTCGACCAAGATCGATCTTCTGGAAAATCTCGTCGGCAAGGTCGACGCGCTGGTGATCGGCGGCGGCATGGCCAACACCTTCCTGCACGCGCAAGGCATCGGCATCGGTAAATCGCTGGCGGAGAAGGATCTCGCCGCGACCGCGCTGCGCATCCTGGAAAAGGCCGAGGCGGCGAATTGCGCGATCATTCTCCCCGTGGACGCCACCGTGGCGTTTCATTTCGCCGCCAATGCGCCGTCCCACGCCTACGGTCTCGATGCGATCCCGGCCGACGGCATGATCCTCGACGTCGGCCCGCAGTCGGTGGAGCGCGTTCATGCCGCCATCGACGACGCCGCGACGCTGGTCTGGAACGGCCCGCTCGGCGCGTTCGAGCTGCCGCCGTTCGACCGCGGCACGATGATCGCGGCCAAGCACGCCGCGGCCCGCACCAAGGCGAAAAAGCTGGTGTCGGTCGCCGGCGGCGGCGATACCGTCGCGGCGCTCAATCAGGCGGGGGTGGCCGGAGATTTCACTTATGTTTCGACCGCGGGCGGCGCGTTCCTCGAATGGATGGAGGGCAAGCCGCTGCCCGGCGTCGAGGTGCTCAAGACAAAGTGACGCTTTCACCCGCGGCAAAATGAACTGCATTCTCAAGGGAACGTAATTTTCGACCTCGAAATTATCTTGAATCCGACATCTTCGTTTCGCATCAGACGCACGCAGGAGACGCTTATGAACCTCGCCGACCTCAACAAAGTAGCGCAAGCCATGGTCGCGCCCGGCAAGGGCATTCTCGCCGCCGATGAATCCTCTGGCACCATCAAGAAGCGCTTCGACG